>JBFILE010000533.1:0-2458 GCA_041599855.1 Thermoplasmatota archaeon | reverse complement strand
CCGGAACGCGACATACCCCCAGTCCTCGAAGGGCGTCGTAGGCGTCCATCCCGGATCGTGGGTCGCATCGAACCGCTGCGCGACATCCGTGATCGTGATCGCCCAGTCCCCTGCGTCCTCCGTCGCGTTCACCACGACGGGGCCGTAGCTGCCCATGAGGAATCCCCGGTACGCGCCGGTTTCCTTCACGTCGGCGACCCACGCCGCTGCGGCCTCCGGGATGCGATGCGGAAACAGCACCGCAGGTTCCGGAACGCCATCCCGTACCATGTGCACCTGCCACGACCCGCCGGGCAGCGGCGAAGCCACGACCCATTCCGAGGTGGACGACCGCGGAAACACAAGGTCATCCGGGCCCACGTCCGGCTTCGCCATCACACGCATGCCCGCAATGACGAGGAGCACGACCACGATGGCGGTCCCCGCGACGATGGTCCCGCGATGGGAGAGGCGACCCCGCCAATGGAGCGCAATCACGACCGCGCCGATCGGCAGGAGCCAGATCACGAGCCAGCCGAAAAGCTGGAGGCTCACGCGGCCGAACGCGAACGGCCAGAACATGGGAACCCCCGCGAGTGTCACGCCATCGAGGATGAGATGGGTCCATGACCCCGCGATGGCGATGGGCACGAACGCCCGGCGCCACGTGAAGAGGCCGAAATGCCGGGGAAACCGGCGTGCCACCGCGGCCATCACGATGACGAGGAACAGGGCGAAAAGCGGGGTCCCGATGAGGGTATGGCTCACGCCCCGGTGTTGCATGAAGTAGAGCGCGTCCCAGGTCTTGCTCGTCCACGAGAGGAGCGAATCGAGATCCGGAGCCGCTCCCGCAAGACCGAACACGGCGGCGTACGCGGCGCGCCGACGCTGGACCAGGGGGTCCCCTTGACGGGTGCGCGCGAAGCCCACGGCGATGAGCGCCGCGGTGTACGGGATGAGGAAGTGGGTGACAAAATCGATGGGCATCCTCTCCGTGCCGTCAGGCCTGTTCGTGGGATCTGACGCCGAGCTTCTCGAGGCCCGCCCGCGTGAACGGATTCAGCGTGACCTCGTACGCCGCAGCGAGGGGCATCCACTCCGCTTCCGCGATTTCCGAGGGATCCAGCACAAGGTCCCCCGCCTTCGCGCGGCACTCGTACACGTACGCCCGCATGAAGTACGGGGACCCGAAGCGCGCCGTGTGCACCCCGAGGAGTTGCACGACCTCCACGTCGAGGCCGACCTCCTCCTCGACTTCGCGCGTGAGCCCTTCCTCCGGTGTCTCGCCGTACTGGATGAATCCGCCGGGCATGTTCCAGCTTCCCTTCGTGAAGCCGCGGCTCGCCTTCACCATCAAGACTTCGGGCGTCGCCGCGCCGCCGGCGCCGTCCCGGATGATGAGGGCGCCCGTGACCTCGCGGATCAGGGTTGCGTTCACGCACCGGCGCACGAGCGGGTCCACATTCCTGAGGCCCGCAATCGCGTCCTTGTGGGTCCACCCCGCAGGGAATGCATCAAGGACCGGCGTGCAGAAGTCCACGTGCACGTCCGTGAAATTGAAATCGACGATCGTTTCGACGGGGAAATCCAGGTCCGCGCGCGTCGGAAGGGAAAGGTGACCCTCGTGGTCCACGAGGTACACGAGACCGTCGCATTCGACGTACACGAGTCCGGCGCCGTCTTCCGCCATCGAAGCGGGGAACGGTGCGCGATGATAAAAAAAGGATGATTCCCGGTCGGAAGCCCCCAGGCGGACCGGGATGCGTTCGTGATCAGGCGGGAAGGACCTGCTTGCCGACCTTGAGGACGAGCAGGGTCGTCTCCTTGGATTGGACGGCTTGGACCTTCTTGTTCACGGTGACCTGCTTCGCGCGGGGCAGGCCCTTCACCTTGTAGTAGGAAAATGTCTCGACGCCGGTGCCCGACTGGCGGGCCGGCGTGACGGCAATGAGTTCGGCATCGTCCGATTGCGGGACGGTGACGATGGTCCCCATGGGGCCGAGATAATCCCGGCAGCGGACCAGTTTCTCGCCCGGCTCGAGGGTGAGACCGGCGAGGAGGAATTCGAGTTGTTCAGGCGATTCAACGACGAGACGTGCAAACACCACGGGGGCTCTCTCCAAGCCAACGGTTCGGCTAAGGCTAATTAAGCGTTCCCTAGCACCTCACCCCAGGGACGGCACGTGGTCGCGCGCTACGGCGCGCGGCCACGTGCCGTGATTCCTCCCGACGCGGCACGTTGCGCCCCGACCTCCGGCGGCGGAGCCGCCTCCGGTCGGAGGGTGTGCCACGCCGGGCGAAGGGGGCCTTCGCGGCCCCCTCCGCGCCTCCCCCGCGGCCTCCGGCGGGGCGGGACTTGGCGACGCGCTGCGGCGCGCGGGCAAGTCCCGCAATTCCTCCCGACGCGGCACGTTGCGCCCCGACCTCCGGCGGCGGAGCCGCCTCCGGTCGGAGGGTGTGCCACGCCGGGCGAAGGGGG
>JBFILE010000532.1:0-2460 GCA_041599855.1 Thermoplasmatota archaeon | reverse complement strand
GTGATCGGCGACATGTACCGGGACATCGCGTACCCGGGCGGCGTCCCGAACATCGCGTTCCCCGGCCTCTGGACCCTCGGATTCCGTCCGGCCCAGGATTACCTCGGCACCGTGGGAGGGGTCCGCGAGATGGACACCATCTGCACGGCGAACGTGGCCGCGCACCACCAGCGCTACCCCACGGACCACGCCGGATTCGGCATGTACTCGCGCCGCACGGACGACACCATGTACCGCGTCCGGAGCCCCGCGGAATTCGCGGACCGGATCACGGTCCCGATCGTGGTGGGACAATCGTTCCAGGATGAACAGACGGGGCCGCGGGGTGGGTTCACCGTGTGGCCGGAACTCGACCCCAACTACCGCGCGAACCCGTGTTGGCACGGCTGGGGCGATTCCTTCCTCGTGAAGCCGAAACACCTCATGATGACGAACGGGGTCCACGGCACGAGCACGGACAACGGCCTGTACTACGCACTCCCGTGGTTCCAGTACTGGATCAAGGGCGACAAGAGCGGGTACGGCGACGGCCTCGGCTACTGCGACTTCTTCGACGATCAGGTGCTCGTCCACTGGGAGAAGGACGGCGACTTCCTGCACCCGGATGCGGACGGCCCCGCGACGTATACCCACACGGGGAACGTGGCGGCGCGCACCACGTATGATGCATTCCCGGTCCCGGGGACCGATTGGCAGGCGTGGACCCTGTGTGGGGACGGCGGCCTGTCCGCGCCCGGCGCGACCGGAACCGTGGCCGGGTGCGTGGCCGGCGACCGGAGCTACGTCACCGGGTCGCAGCGGGTCGGCAACTGGAACTACGGTTCCGGCGGCCGTGCCCGCGAAGGGAGCGAATTCACGCAGCCTTCGGGACCGGACCTCCTCCGGTACCGGAGCGGGGCGCTTGGCGACGACCTCACCGTCCTCGGCCCCATGACCCTCCGCATGGCGGCGACCACGACGGCCCCGGACACGGAATTCTTCGTGACCGTGGCGGACGTGGCCCCCAACGGCGATGTGACCTTCCTCCAGAAGGGCATGTTGAAGGCGAGCCACCGCACCCTCGACCCGGCGCGCACGTGGTACGATGACGACGGGAACGTGATCCGCGCGAGCTACATGCACACGAGCGCGTCCACGATGGACGTCGTGACCCCGGGCGAGGCAGTGGAGTACGTGATCGACGTCTTCCCCCTGGGGCACACATTCCGCGCCGGCCACGCTGTCCAGGTGCAGGTGCACACGCCGCCCTTCAACGACGGGCGGTGGGGGTACGGGCCCATGAGCCCGCCTGCGGTGAACACGGTGCACGGCGGCAGCTTGACGATGCCCGTGATACCGACCGTGGATGTTGGCGCGTACCCGGGTTGCGGGGTGCCGGACGGATACCGCTGCGTACCGGCTGCGCACAACGGCGGAATCTGACCAAACACGCCTGATCCGGATCGGCCGGCGGGGCAACGGCCCCGCCGCAGCCGGTCGGATCAGAAGCCGGATGCGAGGGCGTCCATCTCGGTTTTCCAGTACACCTTCATCTCGTCCCGCACGTCCTTCGACGGGATGCCGTCATGATCCAGGCGGATCGTCGAGCGGCCATCGCCGCGCGCCTCGATCGTGATCTCGATGGTGCTTCCCGCACCCTTCGCCGGTTTCAGCCAGCGCAGACGAAGGCGCTTCGAGGGGACGATTTTCGACACGCTTCCCTCGTTTCCCTTCACGGTAAGGAACGCGGCGCCTTCCTTGAGGCCGGCTGCCACTTCGGGAGGGAAAAAGCGGAGGAGGATCGCGTCGAAGGCAACCTTCGGCGGCGCCGTCACGGTTCGCTGGGCACTCGTCGCGAACTTGCCGCCGCTCCGCTGCCCGATTTCGCGGAGGCCACGGGACCGCTCGTACTCGACCGTCACCTGCTGCGCCCACCAGGCGCTCACGCCATGCTCGGCCTCCAGCCAAGCCGCGGCGGCCGTGTGGCCGTGTTCGGCAACGCCCCATGCATCGAGGAGGGTGAACCATTCGTTCCAGGATCGACCGGTCTTCTCCCGCACGCTCGCATCGGAATTCGCGGGAACGTACGCGGTGGGCTTCGGGGCGGCCACGGCAGGGAAGAAGGGGGACGTTGCTTGAAGGGTTCGGATGGGGTGGCGATGGAAGGGTGGTTCTCGTCAAGCGTAGTCGGCCGACCAGGGGCCGGCTGCGGGAGGAAAAGCGGCGCGGGCGGCGGGGTGGGCTGCCACCTAACGACGCCCGGCGGGGCGAGGATTTGGGTGGGATCGCAGGGGCCCCAATCTTCACACCCACCCCTCGCGACCCGCGCTCATTCGCGCCAACATGTCGCCCGCTGGGAACGGATACGGGCCTGTCCCGAAAATCGTCACACCGAGGTGTCGCCTCCGGGGGAGGCGGAGCGGGTGGCGGGGTGGGGTGCCTACAAACCCACGCGCGGCGCGGCGAAATCGGGGGCGGGCC
>JBFILE010000531.1:0-2460 GCA_041599855.1 Thermoplasmatota archaeon | reverse complement strand
CCGGCTCCGCCTCCCCCCGGAGGCGACCCCTGGTCGCACGAGTTCCATCGGAAAAACAGGCGCCATCGCTCGTCGCTCAGCGCCTGTCGCCTCGCGCTTGTCGCCTCGCGCCCGTCGCCTCGCGCCCGTCGCCCATGCCTTCCACCCGCCACCGCCCCCGGCGACCGTGGCGCGACCTGAGAAGCACCCTGTTATGCCGGGATTCCCCACCTTGGCATGACATTCCTGATCCCCCGAACGTCATGCACGCATCGTTCTCCCCCGGCACATCACCCAACCGCCCTCCGAATCCGATTCCGGAGCCGCCCCCTGCCCCCGATCCAGCCCATCCGGCCCTCCTCCTTTTTGGCAACGTTCATGAAGAACCACCCGTTGACTCCGACCCATGCACGCGCGCGTTTCCCGGGTCCTCCTCGCCTTCGGCATTGTCGCCCTCGTGTCGACGTCCGCCGGATGCATGGACTGGTACAAGTCGTTCGAGAACAAGCGCACGGGCCCCGGCGCCCAGAGCGCGGACTACATCCAGTCCAAGTACTCGAAGATCCTCGTGGAACTCGACATCGTCGGCGATGCCACGCCCCACGCCACCGCCCTCAGCGAGTTCAAGGTCGAGATGGAGCGCGCCCTCGGGAAAGCCATCACCGTCCAGACCTCCCAGGCGGAATCCGGCAAAGGCGCCGGCCAAGCCTACTCCTTCGCGGAGATCCGCGCCCTTGAGGACAAGCACCGGAATCATTTCACCGGCGACGACACCGCCGTCATGTACATGCTGTACCTGGATGGCACAAACTCCGAGAACGGGAACACCCTCGGCGCCGCGTATCAAGGATCGAGCGTCGTCATGTTCAAGGGCAAGATGAAATCCATCACGTCCACTGGCGGCCTCGTCGCGACGAAACCCGACATCCGCTATGTGGAACGCGGCGTTCTCGTCCACGAATTCGGCCACATCCTCGGCCTCGTGAACCTCGGCACCCCCATGGTGAACGGCCACGAGGACCCCGACCACCCGGGACACTCGAACAACCGGAACAGCGTCATGTTCTGGGCCGTGGAAACCGGCGACATCACGCAGATATTCACACGCGGGAGCGACATCCCGTACAAGTTCGACGCGAACGACCTCGCGGACATCCGCGAATACAGGAAAGGGTGACTCCGATGAGACGGGACCTGCGCACCGACGCGCTCATCATGAGCGCGAACAAGAGCCTCGAGGACGTCACCACGCTCCTCGAATTCGCCGCCGACTCCGACACCCCGAACCAGAAGATGCGCCACGTCGAGGAAGCCATCGCGCGCCTCCAGGACGTTCGCGAGAACCTCCGCGAACTCGCCGAACGGTGACGGGGGGAGCCGGGATGCGCGCCGACGCGAGCCCCAGCTACAGCATCCTCCTTGAGGCTCGCGGCGACGCTCCTGATTTTCGCCTCACGGATGATCCGGGCGACCTCATCCACTACACCGAGGAAGAGCAGGCGCGCATCGCCAGCGCCGTGGCCGCCGCCTCGGCCACCGGCCGCGTCGTGCGGGACGAGCCCCTGTACCGGTTCCGCGCCTGCGGCTTCGATGAGGACGGAACTCCGTTCATCCGACTCGGGCGCACCGGTTACGCCGCGTACGTGGGAACCCATCATGCGGCCGCGGCCGACGCATTCCCACACGGGCGACTCGCCCGACCCATCGCCGTCACCGGAGTCACCTTCACGAGTGACGGGTACGTCCTTGCGGCCCGACGAAGCGCCCGCGTCTTCGCGTACCCGCACCACTACGACGCGCGGCCAAGCGGCCACCCGCACCCGCCGGACAGCCTGCGGGAAGCCGTCCTGAAGGAACTCCATGAAGAAACCGGTGTGACCAGGAATGAAGTCGAGGACACGCGCGTCCTCGGCATCATCGAGAACACGGAACTCGCGAAGCCGGAAGCCGTGTACGCCATCCGCGTCGCCCTGACCGGCGAAGACGTCCTCGCCCGCGCCGCCGACGCGGAGGACGCGTGGGAAGGAGATGTCATGATCGTGCCCGCCCGCATCGCCGCCGTGGACGCGCTCCTCGACGCCGGGCCGTGGAGCCCAACCGGGCGCGGCGCCTTCGCATTGGCCGCACGCGCCGGACTCTTCCACGACGAATGATTCACGGCGTCGGGCGCGCGCGTTCAACATCGTGCAGGACCTTGATCACGTCCATGCTGCACAAGTGCTCGCCCGTGCGGATGCCCGCCCGAGGTCCCGTCGGAACACTCGCCGCGCCCGCGCCCGGGTCGCTCCTGTCGTCATGGTCAGCGCCCATTCCGCAGCATGCGCAAATCCGGTGCATCGCGTTGTCACCTCATGACACGGTCCGGGGAAGCGTGCATAGGGGGCGTGGAACAGGGGTCGAAGAGTTAGCCGGGTGATCTAATTCCAGCGCTGGCTCGCTTTGCTCGCCATTCCGTCGCTCGCTGCGCTCGCTACGAGGGGG
>JBFILE010000530.1:0-2462 GCA_041599855.1 Thermoplasmatota archaeon | reverse complement strand
CTTCGCCCGGCGGCGCGACCATACAGCGGATCGGGCTTTGCCCGCGGAGCTGGGCCAAAACGTCGCGCCGCCGGATCATTATTTTCACCGACCTCTGGAGCAATTCCATTAACCGGGTGGCTTATGCGGCGCCTCGGCCTTCATGGCGACCAGGATGGATGCACGGTCAAGTCGCGGGCAAACCACGCTCGCCCCCACGTCAGCGGAACGTCTCATCGACCTTGACGGGGTGGGTGAAGCCCTCGCCGAGCGCATCGTGAAGGCGTTCGGGAGCGAGGCGGCGTTCTTCGAGGCTGCGCGCAGTCTCGAAGTGGACCGCATCATGCGCGTGGACGGCATCAGCGAGCGCAAGGCCGTGGACATCATCCTGCGCCTCCAGGGCCGCACGCCGGGCGATTTCCTCCGGACGCCGCGCGCGGAAGCCCTGTACACGGAGATCCTGGACCGGATCCGGGCGTTCGCGAATACGGCACACGCCCGCAACCGCATCGCCCTCCTCGTGCCGCAGAAGAGCCGCGATGCCATCGACCGGAACCTTGGGATCGCCCTCGACGCGAAGAAGCAGGTGGCGGACCTTCCGCGCGATGATCTGGCGCGCCTTCTCGGCAGGATCACGCCGCCCCGCACGCCGCGGCCGAAGTACGATTCCGGCCTCGCGATCCTCGTGGACCGGGACGAGGACCGGGAATCCCTCGTGCGCGCCGGCGTGGACCGCTACTGCCAGGTGCTCACCGCGGATGACGCATCGGTGGACGGGTTCGACCTGATCATCTACGCGTATTCGCAGGGCCTTCTCGACCTCTCGGGCGCGGACAACATCATCAGCACCCACTTCACGGATGACCCGGGCAGCCTCGTTCCCGAGGCCACCCTGGCCTGGTTCCGGGAGAACCGGACACTCATCGAGACGGCGGCGTCCGTCGCCGGCATCCTCGGCTGGGAAACGCGGGCGCCGGGCGCCCTCACCCAACTCGACGCGGTCGGATCCAGCGAGGTCGATTTCACCACGGTCGAGCAGGTGATCCGCGACGAGGTGGACGCCATGAACGCGGCGCTGAAACAGCGGACGTCCACGGTGGCCCTCACGGGCGATGAAGTGTACGCCATGATGCAGGGCGAGCGGCCCAAGAAGATCCGGGACATGGAGATCGAGATCCTCCGGGACGGTCGCGCGCGCCTCCGCGAGAAGACGGGCACGGACTGGCATGTGTTCACGGACGCATTCCCCCTCGCCGTGGACGAGGATTCCCTGGAAAAGCGCCGGCAGGACTACGTGTCCACGGCGAAGCGCGATGCATTCCGCGGGCGCGTGGCGGCGGGCCGCCGCCTCGCGGGCGAAAAGATGGAACTCGAACGGGAGATCCAGCGGATCCTCGAATTCGACTACACGTTCGCCATCGGCTCCTTCTGTCACCACTACGACCTGCACGCGCCGAAGTTCGGCGAGAAGGGGTGGCATTTCGAGGGCGCCCTCCACATGGACCTCGCCGGGAATCCGGACGGTATCGCCATCGATTATTCCTTGACCCAGAAGGACCGGGTCGCCCTCCTCACGGGCGCGAACTCGGGTGGGAAGACCACCCTTCTCGAGACCTTGGCCCAGATTGCGATCCTTGCCCACATGGGCCTTCCCGTCGCCGCGAAGAAGGCGTCCGTGGAGCTGGTGGATGCGGTCTATTTCTTCACGCAGAAGCGCAGCCTCGACGCGGGCGCGTTCGAGAGCTTCCTCAAGGGATTCCTCCCCATCGTCACGGGGAACTCGCGGAAACTCGTCCTCGCGGACGAACTCGAGGCGATGACGGAACTGGACGCGGCTGCGAAGATCGTGGGCACGTTCATCGACATGCTGAAGGGGAGCGGGTCGAGCGGGGTCTGCGTGACCCACATGGCGGACGAGGTCGGCCGCTACACGAGTGTCCGCATCGACGGCATCGAAGCCCGCGGCCTCGACGAGAACCACAACCTCATCGTGGATCGGACGCCGCGCATGAACTACCGCGCGCGGTCGACGCCGGAACTCATCCTGCGGCGGCTCGAGAATCGTGCCACGGGGGAGGAGCGCGAAGTGCTGAAGGCGATCCTCGCCAAGTTCGAATCGTCGTGATGGGGCGCGCAATCCGGGAACGCCGCGCAGGCTGCCGCGGCGAGGGGATGCCGTGCAATCTGGCAGATTCGACGTCTGGCCGCGATTACGCCAAAGGTCGCTTCCGCAAGGGCGCGGCGCTGACCCCATTCGTCACTGAGGCCCCTGACCTCGACCGTTTCGCCGCCTGCAGCGGGCGAGATGGAGTGGGGTGCTACCGAGCCACGCGGGTGCGGCGAGGTTGCGGGTGAGTGGGCGCGTGGGCGAATGGATAGGCGGGTGGATGGGGGGTGGGGGCGCCCCAACCACCTTGCCGGCCCTTCGCGCCATCCACCGCCTCCAAGGGGTCGCCTCCGGGGGGAGGCGGAACGGGTGGAGG
>JBFILE010000529.1:0-2483 GCA_041599855.1 Thermoplasmatota archaeon | reverse complement strand
TCGCCTGTGCGTTCCTCATCGTTCCGGCTGCCGCTGGACCTTCCGCACCCTCACGCATCGCCCGGAATCGCTCGTGCGGCGTGCAAAACCCTTGTGGCTCGAACCGTCACTTCCGCCACGGCAACCGACCCTTCTTCCAGATGATGTCGAGGCCGGTGGCGCTCGTCACCCGGTTCAGGAACGTTTCCACGCGACCCGTCCCGGCCACGGCCGTGATCAGGTCGCCGCTTTCGAGCCTTGTCGTCCCCCGGGGCAGGATGACGCGGCCCCCGCGGCGGATGGCGGCGATGAGCACGTCCTTCCCGAATCCGGCATCCTGCACGGTGCGGCCCACGAGTTCGGACCCGGCGTGGACGATGGTGGTCACGACCTTTCCCTCCTCCCCGAGGGGCATGAACGTCCGGATGCCGGGCAGCTCGAACGCGTGGTAGAGGTACTCGGCCGTGATGTGGCTCGCGTTCTTCACGACCGTGATCCCTTCCGCCTCGAAGATGGGTTCCCCTTCCGGCTCGTTCACGATGCTCACCACGTGCTTCGCGCCGAGGCGCTTCGCAAGGGAGCACACCATGAGGTTCACGGGGTCGCTGCGGGACGTGGTGATGACGGCGTCCGCGGTCCCGGCGCGCGCGGTCTCAAGGACGCGTTCCTGGGTTGCGTTCCCCGGGATGCCCTGGATGCCGTACGTGGCTTCCGCGAGTTCCGCGCGCTTCGGGTCCTGGTCCACGACGACAAGGTCCATCTTGTCCTTGAGGAGCTTCTCGGTGAGACGACTCCCGATGCGGCCGAACCCGACGAGGACCACGCGCATGATGACGGTGAAACCGGGCCGTCCGGGAAAAACCCTGCCTTCGCGGTCGGGCTTGCTTTTCGGGGATTTGACCGAAGCTGCCTCGGGTCGCCGAATGAAGCCACTCTGCGCATGATTGGACACAAACCATGAAGACGATTGAACGGCCTCGCTCGTATTGAGATGTCCACGCCCCCCCCCAGGTTGGTAGGTTTGCGCTGCTCTTGACATCAACCTTGGTGCATGGCGGGGCGTTCGTCATCACCGGCCGCGCGGTGCTTCTGCGCCGAGATGCGGAGGAATGCCTCTGATGATGGTTCGATCCACCTCGGCACTGCTCCACCTTGCCATCGGCTTGATGCTCCTGCCCGCCTGGCTGCAGGTTGTCGCGGCTGAAGAACCTTCCATCTATTGGCAATACGAGACCGAAGGCTTTGCCGGAGTGGCCATCTGGGAGGTCTCCAATCCTGAAGGCCTGCAACTCCGCGGCATCATTCATCGTGACACCGGGGATCTCTACCTGACGTCGGAAGGATACTTCCTGGATTTCGTCTCCGCGGAAGGGTCCGACCTTGCCATGCTGAAAGGGGCGTTTGCCGGACCGCGAGCTCTCGGGGAGAAGAACTTCGGGGCCCGGGGTTTCTTGTACGCTGGCGCATCCGACGTGAACTACGTCATGCCGGCCTCCCAGGAGCAGCTGGTCCGCGATTCCGATTGGATGTATCCTCATCCGTTGGGTGCAACCCACGGGTGGATGGTTCTTGCGTGGGCGAGCAACGAACGTGCGCTCGACCTCCGCATCCACGCGAACTGGACGACGGGAACAACCATCACGCTCGTCCACGAAAGTGAGGATGCCTGGATCGGGGACCTGACTGATTTTTCCGGGGGCTATCGGGCCGGGGCTCCCGCGGCTGTCCGCGCCCAAGGTGGCGGCGACCAGCTGCGGTTCGAAACCGACCGCATGGCGGCTTGGGTATCCTGGCTGCGGACCGGGGATGGTGGAATCGGGTCGCTCCAGGTCGAAACCGGGATCGGACACTCGTGGGACATCGACCTCACCGTGCAGAATCCGTACGGCGGGGAGAATCCGTGGTCCATCTGCATCTGCTCGGAGAACGGAGCACTCAGTGTGACAACGCCGGGCTTCATCGAACTGGAAGTGGAATACGTCGGAAGCGGGCGCGACATGGATGTTGGGGTTGTTGTCGCGCGAATCCCCGGATTCCTGCCGGACTTTTGTCAAACGTACGAGAACGGCTGGTGGGAAACGTCGAACATCACGGAAATGGCGACGTTTGTGCACCGATGCGACGGATGACGACCTACGGAATTTGAGTGGTCGGGGATTGGGTCGTTTGCCCGATCCGAGCGACGCGGCACCTGGCCAGCCGAATGGAACTTGCGCAGGTCGCGAGGGGTGGTGTGATGATTGACGACTCCCGCCACCAGCCCGCCCCCGCGCGGCTGTCGGGGCCGCACCGCCCGCGAAGCGGTTCTGACGACCGGGACGTGGCGTTTGCCACGTCCTGTCACCGTGCCGGGACCCCCCGGGTCCGCGTCATGGCTTGGCGCGCGCAGCATGTGCCCGCCGGTCGTCGCGTCTCATCCGCGCGCTGTCCATGCGTCCCGCGTCCCGGAGTCTCGCCGGTGCGGCCATCCGGTGGGTCTCATGACCTTCGCCGAGACCCGCGGG
>JBFILE010000528.1:0-2485 GCA_041599855.1 Thermoplasmatota archaeon | reverse complement strand
GGCGGCGGGCCTCTTTTCCCTATCCCATTCGGGCCGCCGGAACCTCACAGGCGAAGGATCTCCAGCGCCCGTTGCAGAACAACAGCGACGACCAGGACGAGACCCAGGTACACGAAGAGATCGATCCGTGCCCTGAGCGCGTTCGAGGCGTATGCTGCGGCAGATTCCCGAAACACGAGAATGCCGACCAGAAGGAGTGCGCCAAGCAGCCCGAGGGGGCCGGCCGGCGCAAGGACGATGACAATCCCGACGTAGCCGGTGACAGCCAGCGCGAAACCGTGATCGAGCCTCAAACGCCCACTCCCGCATCCGACGTTGGCGGCGTGGCCGCAACACGGCCTGACGTCAATGAAGAACCTGCGACGTCCGAAGGGCGATCCCCTTCAGCACCGGAAACGGACGCATCACGTGCACCGGCTTCGAAGGCCATCGTGATCCGCTTCCCGTCGGGGCCTGCCTCGATCACCGGGAGGGGTCGCCCCATGCTTCGCGCCAAGGTGCATCCCACGGCCGAGCAGAGCGCACAACCGGATCGGTCGCAGGGCGGGTCGCTTGCGGATAGGGCCCTGCAGGGCGGCATTACCATCGGTTCGAACCCCACCACCAGCCGATCGCCGCAGGACGCGACGCGGAAATCCCTGAACAGCCCGTATTCGAGGCCGAGCCCCCGAAGAAAGGCCTCCGCTTCGTGGAGGGGCGCGCTCGCCACGTCGCTGCCGACGGCCGCAACGTGGCCCTCGACCAGCGCGACCGCAGCAGGAATGAACACCATGCCGGACTTGTACTCGGGCGGGCCCTGACAGATGCCGGTGTCGTCTGCGAGCAGCGGCACGGGTTTCGCGCTGTCACTTGCGGCGATGAAGACCCGGTCGCGCGAAAGGCCCTCGCCCGGCGGAACATAGGTCGCCCTTCCCGCAAGGCCCAGGGTTCCAAGAGCCCCCGCACTCTGTTCGCTTGCCCCGGCCAGGATCCGGTTGACCACCACGCGGGGAACACTCGGCGTCGCCGCGACCAGGGCGATGAACAGGCCCGTGGATGCTCCGGCAAACAGCATGGTGAACGAATAGGGGGCCGGGAGCGCAACAAACGCGACGATGCCTGCCAGGACAAGGGAGAGACCGACGAGGCGTGCCACCTTGCCGGTATCGGGATCTCGGCGCGCCATCCGGATCGCATGCCCGGGCGCGTTTTTAAGGGATGCGCCAAGGATGGGGATGCGTGGATGGTTCCGGGCCGCCGCACACCATCCCGCCGGCGACCGCCCGCCCTGACGCCCGTGTCGGAT
The DNA here is from genome assembly GCA_041599855.1 of Thermoplasmatota archaeon. Taxonomy (GTDB): domain Archaea; phylum Thermoplasmatota; class SW-10-69-26; order JACQPN01; family JAJPHT01; genus JBFILE01. Next base: position 1,200 of record JBFILE010000528.1, on the reverse strand, counting down.
CATCGACCGTACCGTCGATCGCATGCACGCCGAACCGTCGACAACCCGGGTCCGTTTCCCCGTCACGTCACCAGGGGTGTCACCGATCCGGCCCGGCGCCGACCCGGGCCGTCGATGCCGACATGCCGGCGCCACTCCCGATCCATTGAAGTCACGTGCGCGCCGTCCGCGCGTATTGCGCCCGCGCATCCCGCCCGCCACCTTGGCCCTGAGCCTCGTTGCCGGCCTATTGTCGATCATCCTTTTCCAGGGCCCCGTCCGCTGGCTCGCGACGGCCTGGGTCGGAAACCCCCAGTACACCCATGGGTTCCTGGTGCTGGGTGCCGCCGGTTGGCTTGCCGTCCGGGCGGCACGCCGGGCACCGCGCCGGGCGTCCGACCCCAACACCATCGGCCTTGCAGGACTTGGCGTGGGCGCGTTTCTGGCGACGGTCGGCTACCTTCGCCACGACCCCCTCGTCTCCCTGTCCGGTCTTCCACTCCTCATCCTTGGTGGCGTGGCAGCGGTTCATTCCGTCGGACTCGCTCGACGCCTCGTGTTCCCCACCCTGCTCCCGCTGGTTGCCGTCCCCCTTCCGGGCGTGGACCTGCTGACCGGGGCGCTTCAGCAATGGAGCGCGACCCTTGCGACCTTGCTGGTCGATGTCGCGGGCCTCGATGCCACGCGGGCCGGAACCCGCATCGCAAGTGGCGGGTTCCTTTTCGACGTGGAGCCGTTGTGCAGCGGCATGAGCGGATTCCTCAGCCTCTTCGCGCTCGCCCTCATCATCGGGGACGTCCGGTACCTAGCGCCACGTGCCCGGGTGCTGGTGGCGCTCGCGGTCGGCCCCGTCAGCCTCGTCCTGAACGCGGCCCGGATCGCTGGCACCGTCATCCTGGCCGGGTGGACCAGCCCCGAGACAGCCCTCGGCTGGTTCCACACGGGAAGCGGATTGGCCCTGTTCCTCGCCGGCCTCGCCGTCCTTCTGGCGGTTGCGCAATGGATGCCTGTGGACCGGACCCGCATCCCGGTTTCCGCCATGGCGAAGGAGGGCCCTCCCGATGCTTGATCCGCGCTCGCGCCACCTTGTTGCCGGTATCGGTCTCCTTGGCCTCGCCCTCGCGAGCGCCATCCTGCTTTCCACGCCAGCGACAATTGTCGGGGCCTCGACGACCTACGTGGACACCCACGCGGCAGGCCGGTCGGGGGACGCCGTGCCGG
>JBFILE010000527.1:0-2493 GCA_041599855.1 Thermoplasmatota archaeon | reverse complement strand
TAGGTCAGGGGCCCCGTTGCGGTCCACTTGACCTGGGTCGATGTCTCGTACCCGAGGGACACGCCCCCGCTCGACGATTGGTCCTTGCCGTCATAGGCGCCGGTTTCGCTCACGGTCCACACGCCGCTGTCCTCGAACAGGCGACGCAGGTAGTCGGCATCTGGCACGTGGGCAGCACCCGCGACCGGGGCGAGGGTTACGCCAAGGAGGACCAGGCCGATCACAATCGCGTGGAGGGTTTGCATGCCCCGGCACGTGTTCAGGAGGGTTTGAAATTTTCCTTGCAGGGGGATTCCGCCCCGACTGACCGCGCCGGGCGTGAACCACGAGATCCACCGGTAAGATGCAGACCACGCATTCGGCAACGAGGGTGGCACGACCCACGATCCGCAGGCGTGGGATTGAACCTCCCGGTTCGTCGCGTGCCACATCGGCTGAGGCCGAAGGGTCCGGCACCGCGGCGCGCGGCGGCGGGACATTGCCGTCCGTCGCCGCGCCACCTTGTTGCTCAACGGCCAGCCCCCACCCCGGGGTGCCGTCGGGCACGAGCCCCCCGTTTCCCGCACCCTCTTGCACGGCGACGATCACTCCCGGGATGTGCGACCCGGCGTGTTCCCCGGTGCCCTGCTTGCCTTCGTCGTCCTGGCCGGCTGCCTCGACGGGCCGCCCACTCCTGAATCCTCCTCGGATTCGGGCATCCGGGGCACCGTTTCGGCCCAACATGCCCGGTGGCGCGCGACCCGCCGGACCCGGATTGCGCGAACCGATCGTTCGGGGGGAACCTTCCAGGTGACGGCGCCGGACGGGTCCGAGGTCGTGGCCACCTTCGCGTCCGCCGCGGATGGGCGCTACAACGTGACGCTGGCGCCGGGCGAGCATGCGATCCTCCTCGACAGCGACCCGAGCGCGCCGCCGTCGTGCTCCAACGCGGAGCCCGTGATCGTTCGCGAGGGTGGGTGGGCCGAGATGGGCCTCCCGTGCGATTCGGGAGTCCGCCGATCCGGCCGCGGCGCGCCCTCCACCGGCCGCCATGACCGCGGGTTTTCGCGGATCGGGACGCCCGTCTCCGCAGGTTCCCTGCTCGTTCCCCGCACCTTGCCCCGGTGGCTCCGCGCCGTTCCCCGGCTGACCCTGAGTGTTCCCGGATTCACCACTGCATGGGGACCCCGAGTCGCCGAGCCGTCCCCACACGTCGGCATGGCCCCATCCTTCGAGGCGCATCGCGTCCACGACCCGGTCGATGGCGATGCCGGAGCAGCGCACGTGGCGGCCGGATCCCGACCCATCCGTCGCCCTTTTGCTTCGCCACGTCCTGCATTCTTCCGTGACCCGCGTCGAAGTCCATGTACCCGCTGCCCTCCGGACGTACTGGGGCGGCCCCCCCAAGGTGCTCGTGGATGCCGCGACCGTGCGTGCCGCCCTCGAAGGCCTCGGGCCGCTCACGGGCCGTGTCCTCGATGATGTGGGTCGCGTGCGGCGGCACATCCGCGTCTTCGTGAACCATGACATCGTGGAGGAACTTGGCACCCCGGTGCGGGATGGGGACGTGGTGCATATCCTGCCCGCGGTTTCAGGAGGCGTCTCATGACGATCAGGCGTGGCGATACGGTGGTGCTCGCAGGAACGAAAAAGGGGCTGTTCGTGCTTCATTCCCGGGACCGGAAACGGTGGCGGATCGAGAAACCGTCGTTCGCGGGCCTGCCGGTGTACCATGCCATCAGTGACGGCCGCCGCGTGTTCGCGGCAGCCACGAACGAGCATTGGGGCCCGAGCGTGCGACGCTCCGATTCCTGGGGGGCGGGCTGGGCCAAGTCCAAGGATGCACCGCAATACGCGAAGGACTCCGGACTCAGCGTGGAACGCGCGTGGCACCTGGCCCTCGACGACGAGGGCGCGCTCTGGGCCGGCGTCGAGCCGGCCGGCCTCTTCGTGAGCCGCGACGACGGGGATTCGTGGCAGGGGATCGACGGCTTGAACGCGCAGAAGGATCGCAGCGAGTGGATGCCCGGCGGCGGCGGGTTGTGCCTGCACACCATCCTGCCGTACCCGGGAGAACCGTCACGGATGCTTGTGGCCGCGAGCGCCGTCGGCATCCTCGGCACGAATGACGGTGGCGGCGCATGGCGCCTCATGAACGGGGGAATCCGGGCGGATTTCATGCCGTCGAGGAAGACGGACGAGACCACCCTCGGTTCGTGCCCGCACAAACTCGTCCGGGACGCCCGGGACCCGGCCATCGTGTACATGCAGAATCATTGCGGCGTGTACCGCCGCCGGCGGGGCGATGCGAAGTGGACGGCGATCCAGACGGGCCTCCCCAGCCGGTTCGGGTTCCCGATGGCCGCGCACCCCCACGACGGCGGAACCGTGTACACCGTGCCCCTTGTTGCGGACACGAACCGCGTCACGCCGGACGGCGCCATGACCGTGTACCGCACCACGAACCACGGGAAACAATGGGAGCCGCTGACCGCGGGCCTGCCCCGACAGGAT
>JBFILE010000526.1:0-2494 GCA_041599855.1 Thermoplasmatota archaeon | reverse complement strand
TCCCGGTGGCGTATGTCATCATCTCGTCCGCGCGTTCCTCCGCGAGGCGCCCGTAGCCTTTCAGGGTCCGCGCGATACGGCTCGTGTCGCCGGTGACGCGGAGGAGGTGGCGGCGTTCGCTCCGGCGCACGATGACGCCCTCGGTCTCTTCGAGTTCGTGGAGCCGGGCATCCACCTCATGGGGCGCCACACCGAGACGGGGGGCAAGGTCGAGCACGGTTTGCGGGATCCCGTCCACGTCCGCCAAGGCGCCGCCGGCCTTGAGCAGCGTGATGAGGACGGGCACGTCCATGTGCCGTTCCACCGCTCCGGATTCCACGAGGACGCCGAGGGCTACGCGGCCCGCGATGTCGCCGCCGGCGGCGTCGTCGATGGCCTCGGGCGCCACGATGGCCCATCCCGTGCCCGAGGGGTGTTCGGGCCCTGGGGGTTCCACGAATACCGTGATGCGATCGAGGACCGCCTGCACGGCGTCCGCCTTCGGCAGATCGGATCGGCCGCGCCGCTTGAGTTGGGAGAGGTCCCGTTTCGTCACGATGACCACGCACCGCGCGGGCTTTCCGTCGCGCCCGGCGCGCCCCGCCTCCTGGTAGTAGGATTCGAGGCTGTCCGAGGGGTCGTGGTGGAGGATGAACCGCACATCCGCCTTGTCGATTCCCATGCCGAATGCGACGGTCGCAACAAGGACGCGGGTGTCGCCGCGCATGAACGCATCCTGCCGCGCATCCCGGTCCGGCGCGCCCGCATGGTAGTGGTCGGCGGCGATCCCTTGGGCGCGGAGCGCGCTCGCGATGGACTCGCACTTCGCCTGCGAGGATGCATACACGATGCCGCACGGCGTTTCGGCGGGAGCGGCGCCCACGGGCCGTGTGGCTTCCCGCACGAGGGTCGCAAGGTGGGCGAGCTTGTCATCTGCGTCCTTCGCTTCCACCGATTCCAGGCGCAGGTTGTCGCGGACCACGGGCGCGTCCACGGTGACGTCGGTGCCGAGGCGGCGGGCCACGTCCTCACGCACGCGACGTGGCGCGGTTGCCGTGAGGGCGAGGACCGGGGGATTCCCGAGGGCCGCGCGGGCTTCAGGAATGAGGAGGTAGTCGGGCCGGAAGTTGTGGCCCCACAGGCTCACGCAATGGGCTTCGTCCACCACGAGGCGGCCCGGATCCCCCCGCGCCTTCCCGCCTTCCCGGAGCGCATGGAGGAACCGCGGGGAACGGAACCGCTCGGGCGCCGCGAACACGAGCTTCACGCGGCCGTCCCGGATGTCGCGGAGGGCGCGGTCGAGACCGCCCGGAGGGAGTTGGCTGGACACGGCCACGGTGTCGGCGCGGAGGACGTCCGGCAACCCTTCCAACTGGTCCTTCATGAGGGCAATGAGGGGGCTCACGACGACGGTGATCCCTTGCCCGAGGAGCGCGGGAAGCTGGTACACGAGGCTCTTGCCTCCTCCCGTGGGCAGGACGGCGAGGACGTTCTCGCCGCGGAGGGTGCGGACGAGGGCGTCGGCCTGACCGGGCTTCAGGTCGCCGTGGCCGAAGTGGAGGCGGGCAAGGCTTGCCACGCGGCGGCGTTCGCCATCGGTCACGGGCCGGGCGGAGGTCCCATCCATGGCGGGGCGACGTCCCGGCGCCGGAATGAACATTGTCCCGCCGCGACCGACGGAGCGGCCGGGGGCGCGACCGGGCCCGTCGTCCGGCTCCGGCGTGCCCGGTGCCCGTTCGTCATCACGGGAACACTCATGTCCGGGGCGGGCGCGTGGAGTTCGGATGCCATCCCTCCGCGAGGGGGTACGGGGCCTGGCACTTGGCGCCGTACTCCGATGTCCCGCCTGCGTCCACGGACGTCTCGGCAAGGGCATGTTCGACATGTATGACACGTGTCCGCGATGTGGCGCCGTCCTCGAGGTCGGGCGCGGCGAATTCACGGGCGCGCTCATGCTTGCATGGGGCCTCATCGGGTTCATTTCGCTTTTCGGCTACCTTGCCCTCTTCCTTCTGGGGTTCCCCGTTTGGATGCAACTTGCGTGGCCGATCCTCTCGGCCACGATCCTCAGCGTGTTCCTCTACCGCTCCATGAAGGGCGTGTGGATCGGGATCCTTCACGCCACGGGGCGCGTGCGCGCCGACCCCCCGGATTGAGGGGCTGACGGCGCCGGTGGGCCGGTCACTCCTGGAACACGTCCGGATCGGCGTCCCCTTCGACGATGAGGTGGCCTGCAGCGCCCTTGTCGAATGCCCGGGACAGGGTGTGGTCCACGAGCACGTAGGTCCCGGGATACTCCACGTCGAACTCGATCATGGCGGCGCCCGCAGCGGGGACGAGGATGGTCTGCCGGTGCTCGCTCGGCGGACCGTTCCCGTCCGGATACACGCGGTCGAACACTTCGCCGATCACGTGGAAGCTGGACGGGACGGCGCCCCCGACACCAAAGAACACGCGGACCGAGTCGCCGACCTTCGCCGTGAGGGCGCCATCCCCCGTGAGCGCCCCGACCTTG
>JBFILE010000525.1:0-2500 GCA_041599855.1 Thermoplasmatota archaeon | reverse complement strand
TGGAGGACGTTCACACGCCGGGGAGCAGGCGACGGGGCATGAGCGTTGCGGGTGTGTGTCACCGGCTGCGCGACACGAGGCCGCGGCCGAATGCGCCCAAGGTCAGGCATCCGACTGCGCCGGCGACGGTCGCGATGACGAGCGCGTCGAGGTTGGCGGAGGCGCTGAGGCTGGCAAACGCTTCGCCACCCGCCGCGACCGCGATGGCGCCAGCGACCAGTCCGACGACAAGCAGGATGAGGTTCGTGATGCGTGTCAAGATGGGGTTCCTCCTTGGACGAATCCGTTGAAGACGATGGCGCGGTGGAACAGGGCTTCTCCTGTTGTCGCGCTTGTTTCGGTCGAGGTCTGGTACGTGCCGCCACCGGGAATCGCTTCGGCGTGATGTACGGTCCACGAGGCGCGGAACGGATCGAGTCGCGGGCCGTCCGGCAGCGCTTCGCCGGGCTCATGCAACGCATACGTCCATGCGATTGTCTGCGGTGGTCTTCCACCCACGTTCATCGCATGGGTCCAGGCGGAACCCACAGTGACGTGGTGGTCGAGGAGGCCGTGCGGGACATCTGTGGCAAGGACGCTGCTGTTCCGGGTCCCGATCACACGTGGCGCGCTTGCCACCTCGGCGACGGGGTCCTCGACGACCAGTTCCAGGGACGCGTTCACGTGCGATGCCTGGTAGGTGAGGGTCCATCGCGGAAGGCTGAGGTTGGGTCCCTGGGGCGAAGTCAGTATCGGCACCGGTGTGTAACTGGCCGCGACCAACGATGCGTTGCCGTGGGCCGCGGTGTATGCAGCGTACGCCTCGTGGGCACGGGCCGTTGCGGCGGCGCGGGACAACAGGAACGCCGGGCCACCAACGCCGTCGGCGGGATGATGGTCGAGGGCGATTTCGGGGACAAGTCGGGGCCGGGGCGGGCCATCCCCGGGGAATTCGATTGCCACCCCGCCGCCGGGCACGAACGCCGAGCGTTCAGCGAACGGAACACCGTCATCGAGAAGGATGCGGTGCGGCCATGGGTCACCGGCGGCGTACACCAGATGGGCGCGATGGGCCGTCGTGCCGGGGTCCCGGCCATGGGCCATTGCCCACGCGAAGGTGACCCGGATTCCACCGTCCGCCTCGGCAGCAGTGGTGACCTCGACGGCAATCCCTTGCACATCGATGACCCGGACGTCGCCGTGGGTGAAGGTTTTGGACATGAGATGAACACTTGCGAACGGCAGTGCAAGCAGGATGCTTCCATGGGAGGCGGGCAGATGCATCCGGATGCCCACGGGCAGGCCGGTCGATGCTTCCGGGAACGTCGCATTGACGGCGATCACATTCCGCGTTGCAAGGTCCACGTCGAGGGTGTCGTGGGCGTCGGCCTCATCATCGAGCGGCAGGTAATCGGGCGCGCGGATCCGGATGGCCTCGCGCGTGTTGCCGAAGCCGTCGGCCACGTGCGCCACATCGGTGACGGTGAACGTCCGCGTGGGGGAGCCGGGATGGATGGGGAGCATGTATTCGATCACGTCCCCGATGTGCGCCGCCGGGATCGCCACCGATTCCCGCTCGTCGGATTCCATGATCACGAACGGGGTCGCCGTCGCGAGGATGAGGGCCGCCGCTGTCAGGGTCCGCGGGAGCGGGAATCGGGACATTCCTGTCACCTCACAGGGTCGAGGATCCCGTCACGATCACGCACGAGGCGCAGTACACGATGCCACTCGCGGTTCGCAGGGTACCGCTTCCGGTGTAGGAAATGCCCCAGCTGTACCCGCTGCCGCTGAAGGTCCCGCTGCCAAACGTGGCGATGGATGAGAAAGGCACGGAGGCGGTGGCGCCTGCGGCGGATGCGCCGAGCATGGCTTCGCCGTAGGCCCCGCCCGACACACGCTGGAACGTGTTCGCGGCCCCGCGCGCCGTGGCGGACGCGAATTCGCGGGATGCTGCCAACTGGGTGTTGCAGAAGGACTGGTATCCGTGGGCGCTGTGGTAGTCGTACTGGCGGGTCACGTCCTGCGTCCATGTGATGGTCGAGAGCTTCCCGCCGAACACCACATGATTCCACGTGGCCAGATAGTGGCCCGTGCCCTCATAGCTCTGGCACACGCCCCACACCGACTTCACGCACTTGCATGTGGTTTCGCCATAGGGGCCCGCGGAATCCGCGTACTGGTGGGCGACCCCGGAGTCTGTGGCGTACGGGGTTCCGTACACCTTCCAGACGGCGGTGCCGCTGGCCGTCGCATCGGCGCTCGCAGTTCCGGTCATGATGCTCACGAGGATCGCAAAGGACGCGATCATGAGCATGCTCTTCCTGAAGGTCCGGTTCGTCATGGTCCTCAGGAAGGGATACGTGGGGGTGGGTTGGTTTTTCGCCCACCGGAGCCAACAGGTGGCCGTGCTGGAGCGGGGGCGAGCCAACGAGAGGGAGAGAGAGAGAGAGAGAGAGAGAGAGAGAGAGAAAGAAAGAGAAAGAGGGAAGGAAAATGGCGCGGGCCGCGAGGGGTGGGT
>JBFILE010000524.1:0-2511 GCA_041599855.1 Thermoplasmatota archaeon | reverse complement strand
GTCGTCGAAAGAATCCTGGGTGGTCTCCTCGACGTAGCGGATGGGATCTGTTGAGGTCCGGGTCGCATGGACCACGCGACCCTCGTCGAAGGTGCGGCCGCCATCCTCGGAGCGCCACACCGCGATGTCGATGGGGCTCGGACTCTTCAGGGCAGGGCCGCGGAAGACGATGGCGGACGCGAGCACCGTTCCATCGCCGAGGAAAACCACGCCCGGGTCGCTCGCGGCGAGGTACGACTCGCCTGCGGGAGCCGCCGGGAAGGGCAGCCACGACCTTGTCCACGTCGCGCCGGCGTCGAAGGTGGTGGCGATGCGCATCCCCAGACGGCTTTCCTCATCCCGTGTGGGGGCGGCCACGACGGCGTGGGTCCCATCGGTGGGGGCAACGGCCACGTATGGCTCGTGGGCGTCACCGTCCGAGCCGTCGATGACGGTGACCGCGCAGGGGTCCCGTGGACACGCAATGGCGCCTGCGTCCGGCGTCGGCGTTGTCAGGTCGCCCGCGGGGCCGGCCTGGATGCAGCCTGCGAGGGCGGGCGCCGCGACGACGAGCGCAACCAGGATCCACGGCATGACGGCTGCGCGGGACATGGGTCCGACGACGGGGGTCTTGGCCTTCAATCTTGTCGTGGACGGCCCGGGCGGCAGGGCGCGTTCGCAAGTGCGATGCCATCGGTCCCGGGCGCCTTCCCCGGCCCCTGCCCCGTGGCACCGCCCGGGCCACGCCCGGTGGGCCCGCCGCACCTCCCGGGCCGCGCCCGATGGGCCCCCGCCCACCCATTCCCCAATCCTTTTTCCGCAAGCCGGCTGTGTCCCCACCATGCAGTCGCGCGTCCGGCGCATCTTCGAGAAGACCAAGACCCGGGAAACGCCCGTGGATGCGATCGTGCTCATGAACGCGGTCGATCCGCATCTGGACATGAGCTTCTTCTACGCCACCGACCTCATGAAGGGCGGTCTGTTCGAACGCTCCGCCGCGATCCTGAAGCCCGACGGATCCGTCCACGTGCTCACATCGCCCCTTGAGGAAGGCCTTGCCCGCCTCGCTCCGGAGGCCGAGATCACCATCTACAACAGCCAGGACGAGAAGGCCGCGTGGTACAAGGAGCACCTCGGCGGGGCGGCGCGCGTGGGAATCAATGGCGCGGAAGTCGTCCACTCGTCCCTGGAGGATCTGCGCACCCACGCCGGCGGCGCGGAACTCGTGGACATCGCCCGCGCCATCCTCGATGCCCGCCTCGTCAAGGACGCCCGCGAACTCGCCCGGATGCAGCGCGCATGCGACATCGCAAGCGTCGTCGCGAGCGAGATTCCCGGCATGCTCACGGAAGGCATGAAGGAGTACGAACTCGCAGCCGAGATCAACTACCGCATGCAGAAGCTCGGCGCGAGCGGTCCCTCGTTCAGCGCCATCGTCGCCTTCGGCGAACCCTCCGCGGAACCCCATTACGCCACCGGGGAACGCAAGCTCGCCAAGGGCGACTACGTGCTCACGGACTTCGGCTGCTATTTCGAGCGGTACGCGAGCGACATCACCCGCACGTGCGTCTTCGGCGCCGGGTCCGACAAGCACCGGGACGTGTACGAGACCGTCCTCAGGGCACAGGAAGCCGCGCTCCGCGCCATCAAGCCCGGCGTGAAAGGCGGCGACGTGCACACGGCGGCCGCGGACGTCATCGCGGATTCCCCGTACAAGGGGCGCTTCATCCACTCGATCGGGCACAGTCTCGGCATCGCTGTCCACGACGGCGGCGCCCTCCACCCGCGCCACGACCTCATCCTCGAGGAGGGGATGGTCGTTACAATAGAGCCCGGCATCTACATCCCCGGATTCGGGGGCGTCCGCATCGAGGACGATGTCGTCGTCACGGCTGACGGCTACCGCTCCCTCACGAACGCGAGGAAGAACTACGAGGAGGTCAACAAATGAGCGACACCATCACCGTCCGCAGTCTCACCATGAAGGACACGGAACCGATCCAGCGGATCGACGAACTCAACACGGGGTCCACGAAGCGCCGCGTCGACAACGAACTCTGGCGCATGATCGCGGAATCCACAACGAGCTTCGGCGTGGACAAGGGCGGCAAGCTCGCCGGGTTCATCCTCGCGGACGTGCGCCCCTGGGAATTCGGCGCGCGCGAGCCCGTCGGCTGGATCGTGGCCGTGGGCGTCGACCCCGCCCACAAGGGCAGCGGGATCGGGGCCGAGCTCGGAAAACGCGTCCTCGCCGAATTCAAGCGCCTCGGCGTCGACCACGTGGCGACCCTTGTCGAAGAGGACAACAAGGAACTCACCTCCTACTTCCAGAGCCTCGGCCTCAAGACGAGCACGCGCAAGGTGCTCGAAGGGGAATTCTGACCCGTCCCGAGGCCCGTGGTAACCCGAACGAGTTGCCACCCGCCCCACCTAGGCGAGTCGCCACCCGCCCCACCTGGGCGAGTCGCCACCCGCCCCACCTGGGCGAGTCGCCACCCGCCCCACCTGGGCGAGTCGCCACCCGCCCCACCT
>JBFILE010000523.1:0-2523 GCA_041599855.1 Thermoplasmatota archaeon | reverse complement strand
GATCTATGCGGGCTCAGCGTGCCCTGCGGCACGACCGGGGGCGGGCTACCGATCGGTCTGATGATCTACGGGAAGTCGTTCGACGAGCCGGCGCTGCTCCGGATCGGCCATGGATTTCAGCTCGCGACTGATTGGCACCGACGGTGGCCCCTTGGGTCACAAGGGGGTCAACGCGACTGGCGGTGCGATTCCACACGTTCACGACGAAGCCCGCTTTGAGGAGGTTAGCGGCCATGCCCCGCCCCATGTCCCGCATGAGGGCACCCATGCCGAGGGCCCTCCCGAAGGCGAGGGACATCATGCCGAGGACGAGGGTCACGGCCCCCATGCGCGTCATCATGGTCAAGCGACGCGCCTGCTTCCCCATCAGGGCCCCGCGCGTCGTTTCCGCGTCGAGGGCCCGTTTCACGAGCTTGTGCTCGAACGCGCGCGCGTCATCCGGCGCACGTGTCCGCCACGCCCGCGTGACCTCGACCGCGTGGTCGAGGGTGGCGACGCGGATCCGGAGGACGCGGCCCCGGCGCAGGATGACACGCACGAAGGGCGCCTCCACAAACGAGAGTCCGCGGCTCGTCAACTCAAGGTCGGGATGCAGTTCCGGAAGGATGGCCGCCACGTCGGTGAGGGGCCATGTGCGGGGGACGCGCCGGTCCGGATTCATGACGAGTTCGTCATCGGTGAGCGCGAGGCGGGGGCGGGAAGGCATTGCAGGCACCGTCATCCGGAATGATGGGCGCCATCGGGGCCCGGGTCATCGGGGCTGCGTTCCCGGTGATGGAACGCGTCCTCCCCTTCCCGGTGGAGGACCATGTTCGTGCTCACGGCCTTGGCCACGAGCTTCCCGTCCTCGTTCGTGATGTCGGCTTCGCAGTACGCGATGTTGCGTCCCCGGTTGACCACCTGCGCCTGGCAGCGGACGAGGCCGCGGAACACGGGACGGATGAAGTTGATCTTCACCTCAAGGGTCGTGAAGGTCTCCGATTCCGTGAGGGTCGTGATGACGGCGGTCCCCATGGCGGCATCGGCGAGATCGGCCAGGATTCCCCCGTGGACGCTGCCCATGGGGTTGTGGTGGCGCTCGTCCAGCGTCATGGTGAAGCCCGCGATGCCGGATCCGACACTGGACAACTCCATGCCGATGAGGCCGTGGACGGGAGCGGGTCCCGGGACGCGCAGGAATTTCCTCAACTGCTCGTCGACAGGCATGCTGGCTGCCATGCCGGCGCCGCGTATAATGCCTTCCGAGCCCGTGGCTACCGGATGGAGGAGGGGCTGAAAAACGGGAACCGCCCGTCACCGGGCGCGTGCGTTGTACGAAGAGCATGTGGCCGGCCGCGCATTCGGGGTACGCGGGTCAACGGACCGAGGCACGGGCGGCGCCTGATCAGCCGAGGCTGCAGTCAGGGTCGCCAGGCACGAGGAAGAGGGGGGAGGCCGACGGTTCCAGTCGGCCTGCGTAGGATCGGGCGGCTCATGCAGCGGGTTTGCGCTTGCCGAACAGGCGCTGGAAGAATCCGCCGCGGCTGTTCTCGGCCAGGGTGAGGTCTCCAAGGGTGAAGGTGCTCTCGCACGTGGGGCAGGAGGCTTCGTCACGGGGCATGCGGTTCACCTGCGGGGCAGGCTGGAGGATGTCGGTGGCGCACTCGGGGCAGGGGGATCCGAAGAAGTCGCGAAGGCTGCGCATGCACGTTGCTGTTCGCGTTCGACATTATAAGGTGTTCCCGAATGGCAAAGGTCGCCTCCGTCACAGTGCCACTGGAGGAAATTCCGCCGTGACAGCCAAGGAGGCGACCCGCCATCGGTCCGACCGGGCGCAGCGAATCCGCCGAGGAGACGCCGGCCCGGGCTCTTGCGTTGGGTCCATCACCAATTCAGCCGCGGTCGAGTGACCGTGGTCGGGAGACAAACGAAGCAGACGTGGGCACTCCCGACGCGTCGGGCTGTACCCTGCGGACTCTGACAGACGTCGCAGGTTTCACGCAAAAAACCACCAAGCAGCCTATCGACGTCATTCCTTAAGGGTTCGACCCCTTCCGCTTCGGTGACCCTGCCAGATAGGGTAAAAAGCCTATCGATGGACCGCCGCCGAAACCATTCCAGCGGGCGGGCATGGCAGCCTTCCCACCAAACGCCACCAACCATCGGGATCACCGGGGAGATGGGCCCGGATCCACCGCCGAAATGCCCGGGGCGGCACGAGACCCACGCACTCCCTCGGTATGCCGTCGCTCGCACGCCATCCCATCGCTGCGTGGCCGCGAAGAGGCGGCCACAGCCCCACCCGCAGCTATTCACACTCAAACTCGGAAAAACCACCCGCGCCAACCAAGCGAAGGCGGGGGTGCGCAAGGCCAACGTACTCCCTCCGCTTCGCACCGGTCGCATCTGCCCCTCCACGGCTACACCGCGAAGAAGGGGCCACAGCCCCACCCGCAGCTATTCACAATCAAATTTGGAAAACAACCCCAGCCAAGCAAGCGAAGGCGGGGGTGCGCGAGGCCGACGTACTCCCGCCGCTGCGCG
>JBFILE010000522.1:0-2541 GCA_041599855.1 Thermoplasmatota archaeon | reverse complement strand
ACATCCGTCACGGATTGGTCCCGGATGTCGATGCCTTGGGAGAGGTCCCGGAACACGGAGAGTGTTGTGGTGAACGTGGTCCGGAGGGCGACGTCCGGATTACCGCGCGGGAAGTACAACTGGTCCCGGCTGCGATGGTACTCGTCGTCCGCGCCGCAGTTGTTGAACCGCAATGCGACCGGATCATTCCCTTCAAGAAGCACCACGTTGTCCTCGTTCCAGACGGCACTCGTCGGGAACTCGAAATCACGGTACACCACCGCCTGCGCGGGCCAGTCCCCGCCGACGGGCTCCACGCGCACCTCCTGCACCCGGGCATCCGTGGCGCCGCAGACGCCCACCCACTCGTCCGGTTCCCACTGTTTCGACTTCATCTGATCGTCGCCGTCCGTGCTCCCCCACTCCCCGCCATACGGGTCACCGCTGCAGCGATCATTCTCCGCATCCCATTGGCCGGGGGCCTGCGGGTCGCACTGGTAACCGACCCAGTGGTCAAGATTGAGGTCCTTCCACAGGAGGATGTTCCCGACGAATCCCATGATCATGCCCGCGTTCCGCCCGGATTCCGTCGCCTCCTGCGATGGCGTGGCTTCCAGGGACACCCTGGTGGAGCCGTAGATGCCGGTCGGCGGGCCGAGGGGCCCCGGATCCACATTCAGGGCCATCGGGACATACGCCACATTCTGCATGTCCACCCAGAACCCCCACGCATCCTCATATCCGGCGTACGTGTTGCCGGTTCCTTGAAGGTCGCCGGCACCGAGGGCAGCCCTGCCACCAAAAACATCGGCAGGGTGATTGGGTTCCTTCGGATGTGCCGGAACCACCATGCGCCAGGCATCGCTCAGCGCCGCTTCCCAAGCCAATCCATCGGCCGTATCGAACACCGGCTGGAGCATGTCGCCGAGAACCTCATCCGACTCGTTGATGGTCGGGTAGAGAAAGCGGATCGGGCCGTCGTCAATGGGGAGGTCGCGGGCTTCGAGTGCCGCGCCGTATGCTGCGTAGAACAGCACGGAAACATCGTCGCTCAACGTTTCGTACGCATCCACGTCGATCCACGCCTCCGGGTCGAGGACGTCGACCACGAGCGCGCTGCCGGGAGCGACCCGCGCGTTGGTCACCGTGAGCGTCTGCGTGTACGTGATCAGGGAATCGTCGAGAAAGAAACTTTCGAAACCGGTTCCCAGCGTCCATGACTGCGTGGCATACTGGGCCGGGTCGGTGCGGTCCTCGAAGAATCCGGCCGCTTCGGCCTTCGACTGGTTGTAGAAGAACGACGGCTGACGATCCTCGACCGGGAGCCGCCCCTTGTTCGTTGTGGTGGTGGGTATCGTGAAGAATACCATGGAGAGGTCGTCTTCGCCGGAGGCGGTACCGCGCCAGCGGAATTCGTCGCCGGGGGCATCCCCGCCATCCCACGTGTCCATGATCCGCCCATCCCCATCCATGTCCGACCACCAGCCGTAATTGGTGACGAACGTCCCCGTGCCGGGGATTACCGCATGGCGGCTTGTCGCAGTTGCGAAGAGCCCGGCAAGATCAAGATCGGGGCCCTGCCGCGTCGGGTAGACGTACAACGTATCGAGGAGCAGCGAACCATCCCCCGGTTCATTGGCGGGCGTCTCGGTCACGCGGTTCACGAGCCCATCGAGGGGCGAGTCGTGCTGCCGCGCGACGCGCCCATCATCCTCCCGGACGAGAGGCCCATCGAGGGACCAGTCGTCCGACGCGGACGCAACCATGGGCAGGACGGTGCCGGCAAGAAGGAGCAGGATCAGGCAGTGGGAAATGAATGGCACACGGGCGCGGACGGATCGCATCGGGAACAAGCCTCTCAGGCGGGCAGGGCCATCGAGGCACGATGCGGTTTTGGGTCCGGTGTTTTTCCATGGGGGCTGGCCCGGCCGTTCGGAGTGTACCGCGGATCGAGTGCCACGCCGGCCCCGGGCCTCCGCTGCCACAGGATGATGAAAGGGAAAAAGGCGGGGCATCCGCCCCGCCGGGTCCAACGTCCACTCAGAGGGACGGCGGATAGAAGTCCACGTCGGTCACGGACTGGTCAACAATGTCGATGCCGCGATCCACGTCCTTCAGCTTCGGTAGCACTGCGGTTGCCTTCGTCATGATGGTGACGTCAGGGTTGCCACGCGGGAAGATGAGTTCATCCGCCGCGCGTCCGCACTGCGAACCGGTGTCGAAGTTCAGGATGACCGGATCCGAGCCCGTGAGGGGGATGATGTTCCCATCCCAGAGGGCGCTCGTCATGCTGGTGTACTGGCGAACGAGGAGGGTTCCCGCTGGCCAGTCGCCACCGACAGGGCTCACTTCAAGCTTGCCGCCCTTGGCGGTGGACACGCTGCAGACGTTCAGCCATTCCGCCTCATCCTGGTCGCCACCGAACGGCGACCGCGTCTGCGGGTTCCCGTTGATGTCGTTGACGAACTGGTAGTGCGGATCGTTGGAACAGCGGTCGTTCTCCGCATCCCACGCGCCCTCCGCCTCGGGGTCGCACCAGAACCCGACCCAGTGGTCGAGGTT
>JBFILE010000521.1:0-2542 GCA_041599855.1 Thermoplasmatota archaeon | reverse complement strand
TGGCGGATGGGGGGCACGGGCGCGGTTCCCTGAAAAGCCGCGGGTCCGGCAGGCAGGTCCGATGGCGCGGACGCGGACTCCGGGTTCCGGAGCCATCCGAAGGGTCGCCCGAGGGATGGCAGCCACCGACTCCGGGGTCGGGGTTCGGGCGCGACACCATCGGATGGCTCCGGGTCACGGCGGGTTCCGGCGCGGGGGGTTCCCGGATTCCCGGGCGCAACGGGTCGCGGCTCGCGCACGGGCGAACGACCCGCGGGTTCCCGGCGCTCCACGCTGTTCCCGTCGTTCGGCGACGCCTCGTCGTGACCCTGCGGCCCGGTATCGCCGACGGGAACCCGAGACTTGGATCCGGCCGCGTCACGCGGCGTGCGGGACCGCCCCACGGGTTCCCCGCCTGGGGAGACGCGTGTCCATCCCATCCGATCCGCGGTCTCTCCCGCGACCGGTGATTGCGACGGACGCGTGACCGTGGAGATGACCGGGTCCTCAGGGGGGAGCCTTGGAGGTCGGGCCGCGGCGTCCGCCCATTCGGGACGGGACGCCGCGCCCTCGCGAGCAGGGGGCGCAGGCTCGCGGTCGGGGAACGGGGGTTCCCGGGGGGGAGCGGCGCGGACGATCGACCCATCCGGATCCCTTGGCCCGGGTGTCGCCTCCGTGGCGACGGCTCCCGCCCCCGCCTCCGCCGCCTGCGGGTGGGGTGCCGAGCCTCCAGATCGAGCGGCGGGCGCGGATGCCGGGGCGGGCGCGGATGCCGAGGCGGAGGCGCCCTCCGCGGGGAACCGCGCGCTGCCGAGGACGTCCACGGATTCGCCGCCGTGCCGTGTTTCCCGTGGCCGCACGCTGACCATGAGGGGGATGCTGAACCGAGGGTGGCTCACGAGGGCGACGCCCACCGGCAACCGCTGCAGTTCATCCTCCACGTCACGGGTCAATCCTTCCACGCTGGAGCCGAGGGCTTTCAGGTCCTGGGGGTTCGTGACCTTCAACATGACTTGCGTGTTGCATTGGCTGAGGACGTTCTTGTCCACCTTCGCGGGACGCTGGGACACGACCATGAGGCCGAAACCGAACTTCCGGCCCTCGCTCGCAACCGTACGCAGGATGTCCCCGGAGACCGCGTGATGGAGGCCGCGTTCCGGGCAGAAGTTGTGCGCTTCCTCGACCACGAGGATGAATGGCGGGATCCGGTCGATCTTGCGGGCTTCGAAGAGCTTCGCCGTGAGTTGGGCCACGACGACCTCCTGCACATCCGGAGCAACGCCTTTCAGGTTCACGACCGTGACCTTGTTCCGGTGGACCATGGCCTCCATGGCGGTTCCGCCGCCGTGATCGGAGTACAGGCCGAGGCTTTCCAGGTGCTCGAGGGCGCTCAGGAGATTCCATTTGCTCGCGCCCTGCGCCTTCTTCACTTCCGCGATCACGTCGCCCAGGATGTACCGTTCGCCTTTCTCGGCGAGGCCTCGGGTCACCTGGTGCAGGATGCCCATCTGGGCACTCGTGATCTTCGCACCCAAGGCGTCCGCGATCTCGGGCGCGGGGAGGTCCACGCCCGGGAGCCGCAGGGGAACCGCGCCGGGCACGTGCTCGGGCGCGGGACTCATCTCGATCACGTGCTCCGCGAATCCGCGGGGACGGATCCCGTACTCCTGCATGGCGCGCGCGTCCCGCTTCGCCGTGTTCGGGCTTGCGAGGGACCCATGTTCGCCATGGGGGTCGATGATGACGATGGGGATCCCGCACTTGATGATCTCCTCCATGAGGACGCCGACCACGTAGCTTTTCCCGGACCCGGTTTTCGCAAGGACGCTCACGTGTTTCTGGACGAGGAGGTTGAGGTCGAGGTGGACCGGGAGTCGGTAGCCGCGAAGGTGACCGATGTACGCGCCGTCCCCGGCACCTTGGCCGCCCTCGCCGGCTGCGTTTCCGAGGCCGAACACGTCGGCGACGAGTTCCGCTTCCGCGCGGTACGCGAATGCGCCCGAGGCAAGGGGAACGCGCGGGGCCACGAGATGACCGGCACGGTCCCGGTAGCCGACGACGCGTGCTTCCGCAAGGAGGCGGGTCTCGTGGACGTGGAGTTCGCCCTGCGCCATGCGGGTGGCGTCCTCGACGCCGAGGGTGCTTTCGCGGGTGATGTCGGCGACCTGGGCGAGGACCCATCCTTCGCCGGGGAGGTCGACTTTCACGTAGTCGAGGCGTTGGACGCCGTGGTCGCTGAGGGCGAGTTTGAACGCGCTTGTGCCCACGTTCCCGAAAATGACGCCGACGGCTTCCTCTTCCGGCTCGTTCGTGTGGATCGCGTGGCCCGGCAGGGTGGAAGGGTGGATTCGGCTTGCCATTCGATTCAGGGTTGGGCGGTCGGGGGGATATCCTGTCACGTCGAATGGTCGGCATGTGGCGGCGCGCAGTCGGAGGGGGTTTGGCGAAGGTTGGTATGCGATGGGCGGCCACCGGACGGCGCCGTCGCGTGGGTTGGCCCGCAAGCGGCTTGGGGGCGCGCGGCGCCACCCGTCCTCGTCGTCGTCGTCGTCGTCGTGGGGCG
>JBFILE010000520.1:0-2548 GCA_041599855.1 Thermoplasmatota archaeon | reverse complement strand
GCGGGCGACGGAAGCTGCACACCAGCGAGTCTCGACTTGCACCGAACTCGCCACGGTTGCCAATACCGGGCCCCGGATATCACGTGACCTCAGGAAGCAAGGACAAAACGGGTGTGCCCTCACCCGTTCTCCGATCCGCAAACGGGTGAGGGCACACCCGTTCCCCGTGACGTTCCGGATGTCACCGCACGCACGCCCGTCAGCCCCACCGACCCCTCAGCACTGCGTCCCACCGATGCAGGCCCCGGGCGCAGGACCCAACGCCGCCGGCCCAACCACAGCCAACGCGAGGAGCCCGAGGATCACGATGAGCGTGACCACGTACGCGACCTTGCTCCATGCCCACACCTTGCTCCCGTCGAGGGGCCGGATGGGCAGCATGTTGAAGAGCGCGAGGAAGGCGTTCACGAACATGAGGACCTGCCAGAAGTACAGGTCGCCGATGGTGAAGTCGGCGATGCGGCCGAAGTAGAATGGGATGGCGATGACGGCGATGGCGATGTTCGTCATGGGGCCGACGATGCTGATGACGCCGCTGTCGCGTTTGGTTGCGTCGCCGTAGATGACGACGGCGCCGGGGGCTGCGAGGACGAAGCCGGTCATGACGCTGACTGCGAGGCCGATGGCGAGGCCACTTGGACTGGCTTGGAATTCGGCCCACATGTGCTTGAGTTGGGCGGCGACCTTGTGGGCGAGTTCGTGGAGGACGAATGCGGTGACGACGATGAGGAGGCTCCACGGCAGGATTTCGAGGATCTTCGCAAGGTCCACGTCCTTCCCGCTGAGGTAGCCCATGCCGAGGAGGGCGAAGCTGAATGCAACGCCGAGTGTGAGGCTGCTTGCTGTGAGGTGCAGGATTTCGCGGGCGGAGAAGGTGATCCGCGGCGGCTCGTCGAAGGGGTCGTACCCGTCGTAGGGGTCGATTTCGGGTTCGCCATACGGGTCGGCGACTGCGGCGCTGGTGTCCCAGGGTGCTGGCCCTGCGCCGGGGGGTGGCGTCGCCATGGTTCGCGGAGGCCGTGGCCGCGTCTTAAGGTTCTCGGATTTGACGTGGCTGTGGGGCGGGCTCCCGGGTGGTGGGAACCCGCCAGTAGGATGGCGGGCTCCAGCCCGGACGTCACAGGTTCACGAGGAAGTACCCGGCGACGATCCATGCGCCGATCATGGCGCCGATGTTCCCGAATGCGGCGACGAGGAGGATGCGCATGACGCGGTTGCGCCACATGTCGCCGAAGGTCTTCATCTGGCTGAACTGTTCGAAGTCCTTGACGGTGGGTGAGTGGATCTTCGCTTCCACGTACCCGGCGACCCACCCGGTTGCGATGAGGGGGTGGATGATGGCGACGGGCGCGGCGAGGAATGCGCTGATGATGGAGTATGGGTGCGCGCGCACGATGGCGACGAAGATGGCTGCGAGGGTGCCGGTGATGCCGATGTAGATGCCGAGGGCGCGTGCGAGGCCCCATACGCCGTGTTGGGTGTAGCCGGTCCAGAGCGCGTAGCCGAGGAGGCCGACGATGATGGCGACGAGGCCGTAGCCGATGATGGTGCCCCATTTGAATTTCTTTTCGGGGACGTGGATGAGGGTGTCGTGGGCGGGGATGGTTTCGGGGGCGTCGAGGTATTTCTCGATCCCGGCCATGTGTCCGGCGCCGACGACGGCGAGGACTTTTCCGTCGGGGCCTGCGGCTTCGCGGGCGTCGATGATGCTCTTGGCGAGGTATGCGTCACGTTCGAAGATGAGGACTTCGGCGATGGAGGGTGCGACTTCTGCGAGTTCGCTCATCATGAGGGTGAGGACGTCTTCCTGCAGGAGTTCGTCCACGTCCATCTCCTCTTCATCGGAGAGGCCCATGACGGATTTCATGAATTCCCATGCGAGGCGCCATTTCTCGAAGAATCCCATGCGGGCCCATGCGCGTTTGAGGGTGATGCTGATGTCGCGGTCGGCGAGGGTCAAGGTGGCGCCGGATGCCTTGGCTTCGTCGATGGCGGCGACCATTTCGGCGCCGGGGCTGACGCCGTATTTCTCGCCCATCTTGCGTTGGTAGGAGGCGAGGAGGCTCTGGGCGAGGAGGAGTGTCATCTTCCCGCCTTTGAGGAGGTCGGTGATGCGCGTGTTTTCCCAGCGCGCTTTCTCGGTGACGGCCTTGAAGCGGGGTTCGTCGAGTTCAACGGCGACCACGTTGGGCTTGTGGGTGCGGATGGCTTCGCGGACTTCTTCCACGCTCGCGTTGGAGACGTGGGCGGTGCCGACGAGGACGAGTCCGTCGCGTTCGACGATCATGGGCGCTTCGCCCACGCTTGTTCCGCTTTTAAAGGGTTTTGGAACGGGCGCTTGCGGGCGTCGCCCGGCGTCCACGTCGGCCGGTTCGGCAAGAGGGGGGGGAGGGAGCAGGCGAAACGCTGCCTATGGTCATGGTGCAGCGAAAGGAGGGGCCGGGCGTGGGCCGGGGCAGTTGGTAGGTTGGCGGACGTCGTCCGTCGTCGTCGTAGTGGCGCGCGGGCGTCGTCCGTCGTCGTCGTCGTCGTCGTCGTAGGGCGGGCG
>JBFILE010000519.1:0-2550 GCA_041599855.1 Thermoplasmatota archaeon | reverse complement strand
TGGGACCGCCAGAAGAACAGGGACACCGTGCTCGCAAGGATGAGGGACAGCACGTCCAACAGGACATAGGCGGCGCCAGCCTCCGAGAGAGCCACAGGGGGTCAGGGCACCGGGGGGTCGTGAACCTTCGGTTTTGGCGTCTGACGTGGAATGCCGTTCCGGGTGCCTGGCCCGGCGGGGTGCGCGTTCGATGAGGCCTCTGCATCGCCCGTCGGATTGGCCGTGGCCCATGGTCCTGGTTGCATCCGCTACCGGGGGGCCGCCGCCCGACATTCGGACCCGGCGGCGCCCACGGTGCCCTGCGGCTGACGGTGGGCAGGGCGCGGGTCATGATCGGTGACCGCTCAGACGCGCTCCGCCGGAGCATTGCCGGGCACTGCGGGTGCGATGCCGGCCTCCGGCACGGGATGGGCCCGGGGGGCCGCGGTGGCCCGGAGGGTCGCCACCGTGGGTGTCGCGAGCGCCGGCGAGGCATCGAGGTGGACCCGGGCCCACGCCTCAAGGAGGAACACGCGGAGCGCGACCCCGCCGTCGGTCCCGTCGCGGTAGGCCGCGGCGAGCCGGGCTCCGGCTCCGGGCAGAAGCCAGCCGCGGGCGTCCAGCCGGCCATCGGTGAGATGTTCCAGGAAGCTCTCCGCGAGGGGCCCCGTGAGCCACGCGCGGTCCGGCGTCTCGAATGCGCGCTTGTCCCGGCAGGATCGGATGTCGTCGCACACGATGCCGTCGGCGGCGTCCCGGAGCGCGCGTTTCGTCCACCCGCCGGACATGAGCGCATCGTCGGGGAGCGCGAAGACGACCCGGATGACGTCCGGGTCGAGGAACGGGTATCGACCTTCGACCCCGGTGTTCGCGGTGTTGCGGTCCGCGTACCGGAGGATGCTGGGCAGGCTCGTCTGGGTGAGGCTGGCCGCGAGGACCTGCTTCAACAGGGATCGGCGACCGTGGAATGCGGGGGCCGGATCGAGGGGCGCGCGGCGTGCGAGGTCGGGGTGGAGCCAGCCGCGTGCCCGCTTGAGGGTCCGGGCCCGGACGCGCGTCCGCAGGCTGCGGGGCAGGAGCAGGTAGGCGGCCTCGAAGAGGACACGGCGCGGCGCGCGACGGGCCTCGGACAGGAATGCGGCGAGCCGGTACTCGCGGACGAGGCTCGCAAGGCGCGCGGACAGGAAGTGGGCGTACCCGCCCATGGCCTCGTCCGCTCCCTGGCCATCCACCATCACGGTGACACCGGCGGCGTGGGCCGCATGGGCCACGCGGCGGCTTGCGAGGACGCCGAGGCTTCCGCAGGGCGCTCCCTGCTCGGCGATGAGCGCGTGGACCTCGGGGATGGTGGGCGGCGGCATGAGGACGAACGTCGGCGATGCCCCCGTCCGCTTCGCGGTCGCGGCCGCAATGGCGCTTTCATCGAGTCGCGGGTCCGGCATGGCGGCCGTGAACGTGGGGATGCCGGTGCCGTGATGGCGCGCCGCAAGTCCGAGGATGGTGGAGGAATCAAGGCCACCGCTCAGGCTGACCCCGACGCGGGCATCGGCTTCGAGGCGGAGGGCCACGGCGCGGTCCAGCGCGGCCCGGAGGTCCCCGGGCGCGGGGTCCTCGTGGGGCAGGACGCGGTACGGGTGATCGGCCACGATGCGGCCGTCCTCGATGATGAGCCGGTGTCCGGGGCGGACCTGCCGCACGTTCCGGAAGAAGGTGCGTTCGCCGTCGTCCGTGCGGTTCTCGACAAGGAACCTGGCCACGCTCACCGGGTCCTCTTCGCGGGCGGCGGGGCCCGCGGGGAGGAGGAGGGCGCGGGGTTCGCTCGCGAACCAGACGGCGTCCGGCGTGACCACGTACGAAACGGGCTTCACGCCGTACAGGTCGCGGGCGAGGATGACGCGCCCCGTGTGCGTATCGAGGAAGGCGAATGCGAATTCGCCATTGAGGCGGGCGAGGGCGGCCTCCCCGTCGCGGGCAAGGATGTGGAGGAGGACTTCCGTGTCGCCGGTGGTGCGGAACCGGACGCCCTCATGAACCGTACAGGGCCCTTCGCTGGGACCGGCCGGGGAGACGGCAGCGCGAACGTCGGATCCGGGTGTCGGACCCGCGGTGCCGCGGATGAGTTCCTCGCGGAGTTCCGCGTGGTTGTAGATCTCCCCGTTGAAGGACAGGACGTAGCGGCCGTCGGGGGTGACCATGGGTTGGCTGGCGGCGGGCGAGGGGTCGCGGACGGCGAGGCGCGAGTGGCCGAGGATCACGGAACCGTGCACCGTGACGTCCTGATGATCGGGCCCACGTCCGGGGGACGTGTCGATCATGGCGCGGACGCGACGCACAAGGATTCCGAGGTCACGGAGGGAGGCGGATGCGGAGGGGGTGGCGGCTCGACCGGCGATGCTGCACATGGCGGCGACAGGGTGTAGTGTCACACGTCGGCGGGAAGGCGGTGACGCACGATTCGTGGGTGCCTGGGTGGACGCGGGCGTGGGAAAGGAATCCTGATGCGGCCGGCGCAGGCCATGGCCGGAAGCTGGACATTCGTCCGGGCGGGCGACCGCGGTGACGGGTGGGTGG
>JBFILE010000518.1:0-2551 GCA_041599855.1 Thermoplasmatota archaeon | reverse complement strand
CGCCCGTCCACGCGGTCCGACCCGTCGAGCAAGGCCGCGCGCCGGTCCACCGGGAAAGGCCCCGTGCGCGGACCGGGCCGCACCCGCCGCACCAAGGGTTGAACCCACGGTCGGGCCCCTGCGGCCCGAACCGCGGGGGATCTACGTTCGGACGAGGCGGCGGCCCGCGATGAGTCCCACGATGGCGAACGCCATCACGAGTCCGAAGGCGCCGGGCGCCGGGACGGCGCGAGGCTCCTCATTGGGCGAGATGTCGCCAGCCACCTCGTGGGTGAAGTGGTTCATCGGACTCGATTCGATGATGAGGTCCGCGTACGCGATGTCGAGGACGAGGGCATCGAAGGAATCGAGGCCCGCGAACGTGAAGTTCAGGTGCTGACCCGCCGCAAGGTACGAGAGGGATTCCTCGCGGAGGACGTTCCCGCCCTGGCTCAAGGTCAGGGTCGCGTTGTACGCGTCGCCGAAGCCCTTGTTGTGGAGCCAGAACGTGGCGGAATCCCCGCTCAGGACGACGCTCGTCTCCACGCCCGGGTGGTTGTGGACGTGGATGTTCGCGCCGAGCTTCTCCACGTTGAACATGAGCCACTTGAGGCCGTCGAACTGGTCCACGAGTTCGTTGAATGTGCCGCCCGTGTACGCGGGCATGAACTGGTCGCCGTGGACTTCGATGACGAAGCTCGGGATGCCGAGTTCGCCGTACCCGTAATCCTCGGTGTCGCCCATTGCGATGTAGAGTTCCGCGCTCTGCATCGCATCGAGGCTGCCGTGGGACGCGTCCTCGAACGGCTTCTCCAAGCTCTCGAAGAAGGCAGCGTCCGGCGCGTCATCGTTCGTGTAGCTCCACGGCCAGTACATCTCCGCGATGCCCGTGTGCATCGTGACCCAGAGATCCGGCATGAAGGACTGGGCGAATGCCACGTTCGCGCGGGTCTCGGGCTCGGAGAGGGGTCCGGTGCCATGGTAGTTGAGGGCGGCCGGGTTGTCGCTCGCGCCGTTCAATCCGAACTCGTACGGGTAGTTCCGGTTGATGTCCACCTGGTTCCCGTTCTTGCGGGTGTCCAGGTAGTTCCCGTCCGGGTTCACGATGGGGGTCACGCACACCTTCCCGTTGTCGAGAAGGTGCGTGACGGCATCGTCCGCCCCGTAGTTGTCCACGAGGAAGTACGCGGCCATCATGACCATCTCCACACCGAGGAACTCGTTCCCGTGGTGGCCGCCGTCAAGGTACACATCGTATCCGGGGCCCGCGCCCTCGGGTTGGGCCGAGATGCACGCGTGGTGGATCGGGAACTGGAGAAAGCTCGTTCCGTGGGTCCCGTACTCGACGAGGTCGGGGAATTCCGACGCCAAGCCCTTCAATGCTGCTTCGACCTCGTGGTTGCGGTGGACGAGTTGCGGGTTCCGCTGGGCGAACACATCCGACAGTGAAAGAGGCGTGCCACCGGGGGCCGGCAGCGCAGCTTCCGGCGCCGGGAGAAGCGCAGTGGCCGCCGGCAGGATCAGGATGAGGGCGGCGGCAAGGACGGGAATACCCAGGGGAGCGGGTCGCATGCGCGAGCCATCCCGGAGTGGATTACTTAACCGTTGTTGGGCGGCGGTTGCGCGGCATCCCTG
Organism: Thermoplasmatota archaeon; assembly: GCA_041599855.1. Classification (GTDB taxonomy): domain Archaea; phylum Thermoplasmatota; class SW-10-69-26; order JACQPN01; family JAJPHT01; genus JBFILE01. The sequence goes on along the minus strand of JBFILE010000518.1, from coordinate 937 downwards.
AAGCGGGCCCCGGAGAACGCGAGTCGCGATGGGCGCGGCGCCGCATCACCCATCCGCCGGCCGCTCCACGGCCTCGTCCAGCGTGATGCGCCCCAATGCGACGCGCCGCGCATCCGCCCGGCCGATGGTGAACTTGCCGTCGCTCGCGATGCGGCTCTTCCGCTGGATGTCCCGCAACTCCCCGTCCGACGGCTCGGCGCGCGACGGGACCCCGGCCAAGGGAACGCCGACGCCGAGGGCAATCGCTCGCGCAGCAGCGATGTCCCGGTAGCCTGCGGACCGGCTCGTCACCGGTGTCGAGCGGGCTTCGTCCACGATCTCGATGAGGAGGCCCGTGGGCAGGAGGCCGCGGATGATGCGGTCCCGCTTCGTCGGGTCCCCATCACCGATGCGGAGAACAACATGCTCCGCGAGGAGGCCGCCGAGGGTCCGGCGCACCACGTCCGGCACCTCCTCCGGACTCGTGGCGCGGAGGGCGGCGACGAGGGCGCCGTCTGCGAGGACTGCGATGCCGGGGCGGTCGCCCGGGTCGATGCCGACGATGACGCGCAGGTAGATTCCGCCGCCGCGGAGGATGCGGATGGCGGAATTGATGCTCGTCGTGGAATCCGTGTGGACGACCACGTCGGAATGATGGACGTGGTCGCGCTCGTCGGCGGTGGTGATGACGACGCCCACGTCAGGCGGGATGTCCTCGCCGCTTGCAAGGGAGAGGAAGGGGACGCCGCGGTCACGCAACTCGCTCACGAGGTCGAAGTATGCGCTGAAGTCCTCGGTGAGGACGCCGATGAGCTTCAATGGCCGGGAGTGGCCGTCCTTGGATGTTAAGGATTTGCGGACCAAGGGGTGGAGGCGGGCGGCGACGGGTGTGCGGGGACTCGGGCATGCGGGGCGTTCGATGGAGCGCGGGCTGGGCGGTTGGGGCGTCCTGGCGGGT
>JBFILE010000517.1:0-2554 GCA_041599855.1 Thermoplasmatota archaeon | reverse complement strand
GCCACGTGGACCATGGAGGAGGACTATCCGGCGCAGGGGGTTAACCGCCCCGGGCACCGGACGACGGATTCAGGACTCTTTATAACGGAATCCGCCGGTCGGAGGGCATGGACCTGGACTTCGCCGTGCTGTGTGCCGTCCGGGGGGCGCCCCTTGACGGGCCCGCCGCATGGGCCCGCCAGGCAGGCCTCGACGAGAGCAGTGTCCGGCGGCGCCTCAAGCGCCTCGAAGCCCAGGGCGTCCTGCAGGGGTTCACCGCCATTCCGGCTGCCGCCTGCCTTGGCCGCGTGTACCGCAACCACCGGTTCCGTGCGGATGCGTGCGATGTGGACGCGATCCTTGCCGTGCCCGACGTGGCATGGATGGCCCGCACCCTGCAGGGCGTCCTCGGCGTGATCACGTACGAACGCGGGACGGATCGGCGGCCGGAACTCGAAGCCCTCCTCGGCCCCCACATCGGGAGCTACCACCACGCGGGAGCGCCCGTGGACGCGACACTCGGCCGCATCGAACTCCGCGTCATGCGTGAGCTGATCAAGGATCCCCGGGCCTCCATCCAGACCCTTGCCGGGAGGACGGGCCTTGGACCACGGACGGTCCGGCGCCACCGGGCCGCCCTCATCGACCGGCGGCAGATCGCCATCGATCCCGTCCTCCGCACCCCGAGGATTCCGGGCCGGTTGTTCTACAGCCTCATGATCGAGGTCACGGACACCCGGTACCTGGCTGCGGTGGCTGCCCGGGCCGGGGAGGGCGACGCGGTGTTGATCAACCACTTCGATGACCCGCCCCTCGCCTACATGTTCGCAAGCTCGGCCGGACTCGTGGAGCAGGACGAACTCGTCCGGTCCATCCGGGCGATTCCCCATGTGGTCGACGTCACCGTCGTCATCACCCGGGAGTATGCGGTGGCGGCCGACCGGCTCGTGGGGTGGTGCGATGAGGCCATCGGGATGTGGTCGCGGGCCTCCCGCGAACCGGGCACCTGATCCGTTGGCCTCGGGCGCGCGCGGTTCCGCGCTCGCGCTTCCGTGCCGGGGAGCCCCACCGCGAGCGGGCGGTCACCGGCGGACCCCATCGGACCCACCCCCATACCGTTATATACCCCCGCCCCATTCGGCGGTTTTGCTCCAAAGCCCGTGACACTGCGTCATTTTCGACGTGGTGGAGGCGAAACCACGGCTTCCTCGTCTTCGAGGATTCCGCTGGCCCTTTTGCCCATTCCCGGTTGCGGTGGAGCGTGCATCCGAGGAGAGATCGATTCCAATGGCGATGTACGTCCGATTCGAAGCCCCCAAAGAACTGCAGGACAAGGCCTACGAGGCCGTGGAAGCCGCCCGTGACACCGGTGCCGTCAAGAAAGGCACGAACGAGGTCACGAAAGCCATCGAACGTGGCCAGGCGAAACTTGTTGTGATGTCCACGGACATCCAGCCCGAGGAAGTCCTCGCCCACATCCCCCTCCTCTGTGAAGAGAAGGGCATCCCGTACACCTATGTCCAGAGCAAGCTCGAGCTCGGCAACGCGTGCGGTCTCGACGTCCCCACGGCCTCTGTGGCCGTCATGGACGCCGGCCGCGGCAAGCCCGTGATCGACGAGATCGCCCAGGCCGTCGAAGGCCTCCGCAAGTAGGTCAGGAGTTGACTAGACATGGCGGAAGATGACTTTGACAACGCAGTGCCGGCGGAAGTGGTCGAGATCATCGGCCGAACCGGCATGACGGGTGAAGCGACCCAGGTGAAGGTCCGTGTCCTTGACGGACGCGACAAAGGCCGCATCATCACGAGGAACGCGATGGGCCCCATCCAGATGGGGGACATCCTCATGCTCCGCGAGACGGCGCGTGAAGCCAAGAAGCTCAACATGCGGTGATCCTGATGGTCGAGAAACGCGATTGCACGTTCTGCAAGGGCCCCATCGAGCCCGGTACGGGCAAGATGTACGTGAAGAAGGACGGTGCGAAGTTCCTGTACTGCTCGAACAAGTGCCAGAAGAACCACCTCGTCCTGAAGCGCGTGAACCGGTACGAGAAGTGGACCGGCGCCTACATCAAGGGCGGGAAGCCGTGAGGGATCACCCGTGACGGAGCAGACCTTCGCCATGGTGAAACCGGACGGCGTCCAGCGTGGCCTCGTCGGCGAGATCGTTCGCCGCTTCGAAGCCCGTGGCCTCAAGATTGCCGGCCTGAAACTCATGAACGTCCCGCGTTCCCTCGCGGAAGAACACTACGCGGAACACCGCGAACGTCCCTTCTTCAGCGGTCTCGTCGAGTACATCACGAGCGGCCCCGTGTGCTGCCTCGTCCTCGAAGGGAAGAACGCGGTCAAGATCGTGCGCACCGTGAACGGTGCCACGAACCCTGTGGACGCGGTCCCGGGCACGATCCGCGGCGACTTCGCCGTCGAGATCGGCCGGAACGTCGTCCACGGCAGCGATGCGCCGGAATCCGCGGCCCGCGAGATCGGTCTCTACTTCACGAAGGATGAGATCCTCGCGTACACGCGCGGCGTCGACAGCTACCTCTACGAGTGAGGTGCAGTCCCGGACGTGTGCG
>JBFILE010000516.1:0-2568 GCA_041599855.1 Thermoplasmatota archaeon | reverse complement strand
CGGAGGGCGCGGAGGGCGCGGAGACATCGCGGGCTCTGACGAGCGGGGAGGCAAGCCTCGTATGGATCGTGGGCGGGCGGGCATCGTCCGCCGCCGTCGAGGGCCGGCCGTTCGGCATCGCCGGGGGCACGCACGGCGCACCGTCCACCGACGTGGGACGGCGGGCTTCTTCGGTCGTCGTCGTGGGGCGGGAGGCGGCGACCGCCAACATGGCGCAGGCCCCCCGCAGCGGTCCGTCTCATCGCGGCCGAAGGGGCCGCCGCATCGCCCGCTGCATTCCCGCGGAGGCCCCCACGTCCCTCATCCGCCGCCGTATGCATCCTCCACGAGGAAGCGCCCGATGCTGCGCAGGCCTTCGATGTCGTGGATGCTCGTGGGCTGGTTCGGCACGTGGGAGAAATCGACGCCCGCGAACGCCCGCTTCAGCGCCGCCACGTTCGCATCCTGCTCGCGCGCGATGATCTCGTAGAACGCGGCCGCGTGGACGGCATCGTCGAGGAATCGCTCGGCACTCGCCTCGTCCACATGCGCGTGGGACGTGACGAGGTCGATGGCGCGGGACCGGAAATCCCCGGTCTTCGCGAGCTCCCTTGTCGTTTCCATGCCGTTCAATCGCGGATAGTACCTGTTCACTACGCAGGCGGCAACGGGCAGACCGACGTCCCTCGTGATCTCCTCGTGGAGGACGCGGGTCATGGACACGTGCTCGACCTCGGTGCCGGTGACGAGGTTCAGGCTGGTCCGCGACGGATCGGCGAAGATCGCGTTCATGGTGCGGACGCGGGATTCCATGTCGAGGAACATCTCGTCGAACGTCATCATGAACTCGCTGATCTCCTCGAGGTATTCGCGGCTCGTCCACCGGCTCAGCATGTTCGCCATGTACCCGCCGCCGACGCGGAGGAGGCGCGTGGGTTTGAACAGGAACTTGACGAGGCCGCTTTCGAAGACGCGGAGGAGCCGCTTGTTCACGTTCAGGAAATCGACGGCGTGCTTGGATGGCGGCGTGTCCACGATGATGACTTCGTAGTCCGAGTCCTGGAGGAGGTCGTGGAGGGCGCCCATGGCCACGAATTCCTCGCTTCCGATGAATGCGCTCCCGAGTTCCTGGTAGAAGCGGGACTCGTAGATGCGCTTCATGGTCTCGGGGCTTGGCGCGTATCGCCCGATGAGTTCGTCCATCGCGGCTTTCGTGTCGAGCATGTGCGCGTGGAGGTTCGGCGCGATCTCAACGACGTTGTTGCCGAGGGTCATCCCGAGGGAATCCGCGAGGCGTTTGGCGGGATCGATCGTGAGGACGAGGGTCTTGCGCGTCTTCGAGGCTTCGAGGGCGGCGGCCGCCGCGACCGTTGTCTTGCCGACGCCTCCTGTTCCAAGGAAGATGATGAGTTCGCGCGTGGCGAGCTGGTCGGCGAGTTTCATGCCGTCACCTCAGCATCCTCGACGCTCCCTGCGAGCTGGGAGGAGATGGCGGTGAGGCGCCCCTTCGTCTGGGTGACGTAGGGCACGATGTGGAGTTTCGACCCGGCGCGCCGGAGGTCGGCGAGATACGCCTCGCTTTCCTCCCGTTGGGATCGGATGACGTGGAGCGCGGCGACCCAGTCGTCCACGTCGATGCGGGAGTGGGGGGCGATGGCGCGGGCGAGGCTCCTGCGCGCCTCGGTGTCGGTGCGGAGGACATCGAGGACGCGTGCGGACGCTTCGTCCGTGAACACGTCGGGGAGCCACTTGTTCACGACGATGTTGTCGAGGGAGATCTCCAGGGATTCCAGGCGCGTCGCGAGGTCCATCGCTTCCCGCACCGGCATCTCCTCGGGAATCGTGACGAGGACGACCTCGGTGGCGGCATGGTCGCGGAGGAGGTCCATGATGGCGCCTGCGCGTTCACCGAGGCGGCCGACGAGGATGCGTTTTGCGCGCTCGGGGGCTTCGAGGAAGTGGAGGCCGTGTCCGGTGGCAGGCCCGTCCACGATGACGCGGTCGTACGTGCCGCTCGTCTGCGCGTTGTACACGTAGTTGAGGAATGCGAGCTCGCGCATGCCGGGTGCGACGTCGACGAAGGAATCGTAGCTCGGGTGGCGGAGGACGAGTTCACCCATGGGCCCGAATTTCAGGATGCGGCGGAACACGTCATCCACGAGTCCGCGGGGGTCCACGGGTCGGTAGTCGAGGTTCCCGCTGCCGCCGTCGCCTTCATTCTTGAGCCGCTCACCGAGGTCCCGGGTGGACGTGGGCGACACGAGGAGGACGCGTTCGCCGGCGCGGGCCCGGTCGAGTGCAACGGCCGCGGCGAGGGTGGTTTTCCCGACGCCGCCCTTGCCGAGGAAGATGCTGAGACGGGCGGTCCCGTGGGCGGGTTCCGACTCGTGGCTCGCGGCTCCGGATTGGGCCATTTGCGTCGGCACCCCGTTTTCTTGTAATAAAAGGCATCGGCACCCGGCGGCGCAGGCCGCTTCACTGGATGCGGTGCGGGGGGAGGGCGCGGATCCCCGGACGTTCGTTCGGCGAGGTGTCGTTCCCAGGGAGCGGGGCGGACGTCGGCGCAGGACGGGGGCCGGGCGGGGAAGG
>JBFILE010000515.1:0-2573 GCA_041599855.1 Thermoplasmatota archaeon | reverse complement strand
GGGCGTCGTGGGGTGCGCGAGTGTCCGTTGCCGTTCGGGCGACTGGTCCACGGTTGTCAGCGTCTGACAGTCCATCAACACGGAGGGCACGGAGAGCGCGGCGACACGACCCGCGCCAAGAGGTGGATTGACGGGCATGGGAAGAAGGGCACCGTCGGCCGTTGGTGCAGGTGGTTGGTGGGGCTGGCCGTCGTCGAGGGACGGCCGGGCATGCATGAGCCCTCAGGCACTGCGCGGCACGGGGAATCATCCACTGAGGTGGGGCCACCGTCGGGCCGCGGCGCGGGTGACGGGTCCCGTCGACGCCGGGGGATTCCACCGGCCCGGGCATCCCAGGCCTCCCCGGCATTCCCGACCTATTTCTTCCCGAACATCTTGCCGAGCAGCCCTTTTCCCTTGGCGGCGCCGTCCTTCGCGTGCTCCTTTGCCTTGTCCTTGATGGCGAGGACCTTCACGCGGACCTCTTCGACGACGGGTTCGAAGGCTCCGGCCGTGGTGACGAGCTTCTCCTGCACGAGGGGCATGTTCTCGTGGACCTTGTCGCCGACCTTGGCAACGGCGGTGGACGCGCGTTCCTGGAGGATGACGGCGTCATGCTTGAGGCCGTCGCGGACCTCGGCAAGGTCTTCGCCGACGCGGGCGACAACGATCGGGACGTCCTCGTAGACGTACTTCCCGATGCGGACGCGGGCCGTGTGGGCGCGCTCCTTGAGGATGACCTTGAATTCCTCGGCGAGGGCGATGCCTTCGCGGAGGCTTTCGCCCGCGACGGTTGCGCTGACTTCGCCGACGGTCTTCACGGCTTCCGTCGCGCCGCGGGAGAATTCCTCGGCGGCCCTGCGGGCGTCGTCCACGAGGTTCGCCTCGGCGGCGGCCGTGTCGCCGGACGCTTCGGGCGTGAGGGTCCGGGTGACCTCGTCCTCGGAATCCGAGGCGGACCCATCTTCGTTCTCCGCCTCGATGAGGTCGGGCAAGGGCATGGCGAGGAGTTCCTTGGCGCGTTCCTGGAAGGTGATGACGCGCTCGGGTTTCATGCCGACGAGGGGGGCCAGTTCGTCGGCGTCGGCCTCGGCGAGGGCTTCCACGGTGAGGATGTTGGCGCCGATGAATTTCTCGCCGGTCGTGGGGCCGATGCCCTTCACGTCGGTGATGACGCGCAGGCGGTTCGCGCCGTTGATCCAGGCGAGGGCCTGGGTCTCGTTGCATCCGACCTCTTCGGCGACGTCGGGCGCGTTCGCAGCACGGAGGTCCTCCACCGAGCCGAAGCCGGCGTTGTCGAGGCGCTCCACGTCTTCTGCGGACAGTCCGGGAATCTGGCTGAGGTCGGTCACGAACCCTGCGACGCGGACCGGCTTCTTAAACGTTTCACGCGCCGCGGCGTCGTCTCGCCGCCGCGAGGGCAGCGATGGTGATGAGCAGGATGACGGGGGCGGGTCCGGGGGTTTCCGTGTCGCTCCCGGCGCCGGAGTTGGCGGCATTCGCCGCGTCGGCGGCCTTGAGCGCGGCGCGGTCCTCCGGCTCCACGGTCCCGGGGGCGTCGTGCTGCTCGTCGGAACTCACGGTGCGCGTGGTGTTGGCCTGGTTCACCCAGGTGACGGTGGTGCCTGCCTTGATTGCGAGGTCCGCGGGATCGAATCCCGTGGAGGTGATGCGGATCGTGGGGTCACGCGCGCCTTCGGCCACGCTGAGGACGCGGATCATGCCTTTTCGGGCCGGGTCGAGGTGATCGTGGTACGGGTAGCGTCCGGGGGCATCGAACGTGTGGGAGAACCGCTCGCCCGGGGCGAGGTATTTCTCGAACGAGGTGGCGCCGTGGATCTCGTGTTCGGGATGGAATGCGGGATCCGACTTGGGCAACGATTCGATGGTGACGACGAGCTCGAAGGCTTGGGCCGCCTCCAAGGCACCGGGTGCGGCGACACATTCCGTGGGCGGTTCGCCGAACGTGAATCCGAGGATCACGGTGGCGATGGTTCCGCCGGGGACGTAGCGGGCCACGAGGAGGTCTCCCTTGAACGCGACCTGGGAGGTGCCGGGTGAGGCACTCGTGTGGGCGCCGATGGGGAGGGGCAGGTCCACGGACGCGGGAAGGGCGTCGAGGGCGAAGCCGTCCACGGCGCGGCTCGTGTCCACGGTGAGGTGGAGCGGGACCGATGTGGCGGCGGCGCAGTACACGTCCTCGATGTGGGCGGCCACGGTGAAGGATACCATGCGGGATGCGCCGGCGGTCATTTTCGCCGGGGCGTCGTGGTCGAGCGCAAGTTCCACGCCTTGTGCGGTCGCCGATGGCGCCAGCACGGCGGCGGCAAGGAGGATCGCAGCGAGCGCGGGTGCGAGTCGCATGGAGGTGGGAGGCGGGGAAGGACGCTAAAAGGCTTCTTGATGGCGGGATGACCGATCCTGTGGGTATGGGTGATCGGCCGCGCGGGGAACGGGGCCCCCTAGTAGTGAGTGCCAAAGTGCCAAGTTAAGGGAAATCGTCCAAAAAGGGGTCGCTATCCGGGGGAGGTGGAGGCGACCAGCTCGCTGCCCTCGCTGGTCCCTGTCCTCGACGGCTTCGCCGCCTGCGGCGC
>JBFILE010000514.1:0-2581 GCA_041599855.1 Thermoplasmatota archaeon | reverse complement strand
GGGCGTGCCGTAGAAGGAGCGGGACCAGGCCAGCATGTTGGCCTTCTCCTGCGCGGTCATGGCGCGGGCGAGTAGGCCGACGAACGCGAGGTCGGCCGGGGTGGCGGCGACGCCGCTGCCCAGGTCTACGACGGACGCCCCCGCAGTCCCGGCGTTGTATGGACCATGCACGGTTCCGTCGACCGTGAGGAAGTCGTTGGACCCCGAAGCAAAGTCAGTGAAGAACAGGTGCCGGGCCGTGTCCTTGGTGCCGGGGCTGGGGGGCAGGAGCCCTTGGAAGATCCGCCAGTTTTCCGCTGAGTTGGTGTACAGCGGCAGATGTGAAACCGTTGTGGCACCGCTGACGACGAAGTTGTCCTGGGCGGGCTGTGACCGGAAGCGCACCACGATGGACCAAGACATTGGCTCCGGCACGGTGGCAAAGGCCGACGTGCGTATGAAGTCGTCCACCCCATCGAACTCGACCACCGGACGACCGTTCATCCCCGCCGAAGATGCCCGATACTTCGGCTTACGGCTCTCGGTCGCCTGCGTAGCAGTCCTGCCGTTGCCCGAGGCGTCCCGCCACGAAGCTACGACGCCCCCATCCGCAGGTGGGGTCCATGCTGGGTCGGACGCCCAGAACGCTGCATGCCAAGGGATCGACAGCGGGTCAAAGCCGACACCGGCGATGACTGCACGCCGGGTCATGCGTTCTGGCCCAGCGCGACCCAGGTGGTCGACGCGCCACGCTTGCGGAGCGCCAACGTCTTGTACTGCGCCAGCGACCCGGTCCCGTTGCGGATCGTCGTGCCGGACGCGACCAGCGACACCGCACCGACCCCGGCGTTGTACACCTCCACCACACCGTTGTCCGTCAGACCCGTCGGGATCGTCAGCGTCACAGGTGTCGCCGAGTCGAACTCGATCACTTTGTTCAACCCGAGATCGTCGTTCGTCAGCACATGCGAGGCGGTCTTGGAGATCACCTCCATCGTCTGTGCCACCGACGACCCACCGCCGCCAGCGTCGATCCACGCCACAGACCGGGCCTCCGCGTAGTACGCGGCCCCCGTGTCCTCATCGACGTACTGCGTCGGCACCGTCACAGACGCAGCCGCAGGCCGCTCCGCAAGCGGCCCTGACACGAAGTTCACGTTCTCCACAGGCATCGCCTACTGCCTCTCCAGGCCGAACACGCGGCCCTGCTGGTCCCGACCCGCCGTCTGCTGACGGTTGAACGACACGACCTCAGCCGTCACGTTCCCCTGCAACCGTCGGCCCTGCTGGTAGTCCCCGAGGATCCCCGCATCCTCCAACGTCCCCACATCCACCCCATCACGGTTGTAGAACCGGCGGGCCAACGCCTGCGCCTGCGGCAGTTGCGCCGCCGCACCCGCGTAGAACCGGACGGCCTGGTCGCCCGTCAACCCGACACCCATCAGCCGCTCCACACGCTCCACCGACCGCTGGAACCCGTAGGCGAGAGCGCCACCACCGACCTCGGCGACCGCGATCCGACGGTTCAACACGTCCTGCGCGAGGTCAGGGTCGATGAACGTCCCGAACACCGCCTCCGGCGTCATCGCGATCCCGTACGCCTCGGCGTAGTACGCCATCGTCTGCGACACCCCACCCGCACCCTGCGGACCGGTGTTCATCATGTTCCACGCCTGCGACAGACGGCCCGCGAACTCGTTGACGCTGACGTCGCCCTCGATCAGCGACTGGAACTTGCCGGCGAACACCGACGGGTTCAGGCCGTACTGTGCGACGGACTGCTGGAACCCGTCGACCGTCGTCATGTACTCCTGCTCCGTCAGACGGAACGTCCCGTTGTCACGACGGTTGCCGGGGAAGTGGGTGTCGTAGGCGGGCGACTGCCGCATCACGCCGAGCGCGACCTCGGCGTTGCCGTGCTGATCCCACGCCGACGCGAAGATCTGGAGCAACTCCTCCGGCAGCCACGGGTACAACGCCCGCGCCATCGCGAGGAAGTCGACCGCCTGCGCGGCAGGGGTGGACGCGGGGGCCTGTCCTGCATGGGCGGGGTCGGGCGTCCAGCCGTCCGGACGGGTGCCGGGGGTCTGCCCGACATGCGGCTGGCCGGGGGCCGTCACCGGACGCTGGCCAGGGATCACCGCGTTCGACCCGCCAGAACCACCAGAACCGCCCCCCGTGCCGGGGTGGCTCAGACCGCCGCCGGGGTTGACACCCCCACCCGCGTTACCGAGGGAGCCGCCGCTGCCGCCCCAGTTCCCGGACCCTTGGTTTCCCCAGACAGGCATCAGTACACCCCAGTCGCGAGATCACGAGACACCTGCGGACCCATCGCCCGACCCAACCCGGACAGGGCCTCCTCGACCACCGGAGCCCACCCCTTCTGACGGCCATGCGCCCGCAGCCAACCCTCACGGTTCACCGCATCCGGACCCATCTGAAGGAACTGGAGGAACGCCGCATCGTTCTCATCCACCGCGTTCCCCGAGTACCGCGACCACAGGCCCCGCGCCGGACCCGCCACGCTCTCGTAGAAGTCGTTCTCGTCATAGCCCGCGAACAGGCTCCGGAACGACCGCTGCAACTCCTGGAGCAGCATGTC
>JBFILE010000513.1:0-2586 GCA_041599855.1 Thermoplasmatota archaeon | reverse complement strand
GGGTGGGGTGCCATCAACCCACGCGCGGCGCGGCGAGGTTGGGGGTGGGCTGGTGGGGGCCCCAACTGTCTCACCCACCCCTCGCGACCCGCGTAATCCCGTCAAGTTAGTACCCGCCCTGGGGAACCTCAAATCCCCCACCCCCCTCGCGGCCCTCGCCATCCCGTCACGTTCGAACCCCGGCGGCGGGCGGCCAGGGTTCACAGTCATCTTCGCGACCCCCATGAAGTCCGCTACCTGCACCTGCGACGACCGCACCCTTGCCCCCTGCCTCCCCGCATTGGCGGGACCGCGGACCCGGAGCCTGCGCTCCGCGGCGCGTCTCCCCCCGGCGCACCCGGCCCGCTGCGGGGGCCACCCGTACAGGAAACGTTATCGTCGTCCGAACTGGTCAGCCCTCATGCACCGGAGGTCCATCCTCGCCCTGACCGTCACGATCGCGATGATCCTCCCCGGCTGTTTCAGCGGCGAATCATTGACCCCTGCGGATGATGCCGTTCCCGATCCGATCGACGCCGCGAGCTTCGATACCACCGGTCGCTATTCCAAGGTCCTCGAAAAGGGGCTCCTTGACGCCCTCCCTGTCGAGCGCATCGACGTGACGACGTCCGACGGCACGACCGCCGCCATGGCCGTATGGCGCCCGAAGGTCGCGGCCGATGAACGGGTCCCCGTGATCGTTCACGCCGGCCCCTACTTTGGCGGTGGTCTCGCGGCCGCAGATTCGTGGACGGAAGAGTTCTGGATCGAGAATTTCGTGAAGCACGGCTTCGCGTTCGTGAAGCTCGCAACGCGCGGCACGAGCGAAAGCGGCGGATGCATCGAGTGGTGGGGCCCGAACGAAGCCCGCGACCTGGACGACGCGGTCACCGCCATCGCCGGATTCGACTGGTCGACCGGGAACATCGCCATGGTCGGCCTGAGCTATGCGGCGGGCGCCGCGTGGATGGCGGCCTCCAGCGGGAACCCGGCCCTGAGGACGATCATCGTCGCAGGAAGCACTACCGATGTCGGCGGCCTCCACTACAAGAACGGGACCATCGCGGAGAGTGCGAGCCCCGTCGAGCACGCCGGCATCTACTGGGCGACCCAGGGCACGGCTACACGCCCCGCGTCGCCCCTGATTGCCGAGGGCGCATGTGAGGAGGTTGCGGAAGGCGCCGCGGCCGGACCCTACGCGGCCGCGGACGGCGACGTCAGCGGAGGCGGCCCCATGGGCAGCTACTGGGCGGAGCGGGACTACAACGCGCGCATCCTGGAGAACTACCGGGGCAGCGTGTACGTCGTGCAGGGTTTCCACGATTACGTGAGCGACACGAGCCAGGTGTACCCGCTCGTGACCCTCCTCGAACGCGAAGGTGTCGAAGTCCGCCACATGCTCGGCCAGTGGGGCCACACGTGGCCCGACATCCTCGGCCGCGAACAGAACATCCGGGTGGATTGGGCGGAAATGCTCCTTGCGTGGCTGAACCAGGAACTGCGGGACGGCCCGCCCGCACCCGGACCCGTCGTTGATGTGCAGGACTCGAAAGGCCAGTGGCGGACGGCGGATGCGTGGCCGCCGCGGGACGTGAACTGGACGACGTTCGAAGCCGGAAACGGCGCTCTCACGACCGAGGGCCCGGTGGAGACCGGGTCACAACTCGGGTTCGATCCCGCGACCGCCCGCGGCAACTTTGGCGCCGGCATCGGCCCCGGCGCAAAGGAATGGCGCTTCACGACCGGCGTCCTCGACGAGCCCCTCCGCTTCGCGGGTGCGCCGAAGATCCACGTCACCGTCGTCCCCGAGACGGACGGCGGCGGCGAACTCTTCGCGGAATTCCTCGCCGTGGACGGGAAGGGCGTGGAGACGTTCCTCACGCGCGCCATCATGGACCTGCGCTACCACGCGGGCGGGAAAGCGCCCGTCGACGTGAGTGCCGGGACGCCGATCGTCGCGCTCATGGAAGCGGAACCCGTGGACGTGCTCGTGCCCGCCGGGTCCGAGCTTGTCCTGCAGATCACGCCCGCCATCCCGAACCGGCCGCAGCTGGAACCGATCTCGCGGAACGCGCTGCCGGTGACGCTGCACTGGGGTGAGGGGCAGAGTGTGGTGGAGTTGCCGGTGATCGCCGGCTGACCCCTTGACACGAGGAAGCGTCGCGAAAGGGCGCACGCCCGCTGTCCGCAACCCTGGACGAGGGGCGGGCGCGGGCGGAAGTGCGGCGCGACGTGTTGTCCTGTCGTGCCGCATCCTCCGACGGGTTGCCATAGGGCGAAGCGGAGCAGGCGGCGCGGTGGGGTAAGGAACGTTGCTGACGCATCGGGGGGAAAAGCGGAGCGGGCGCCGTGGTGGGGTAAAGACCGGCACCGAAGCATCCTCCGAGGGGTCGCCTCCCAGGGGAGGCGGAGCGGGTGGAGGGGTGGGGTGCTACCGAGCCGCGCGAAGCGCGGCGAGGTTGGGGGTGGGCTGGTGGGGGCCCCAACCGTCACACCCACCCCTCGCGACCCGCGCGAGTGCCATAGGGTTGAGAACCCCTCCCGAAGAAAGGAAACAAGATCGCTACACAGCAGGGGGGCAACACAACAGGGCCGCAGCACAGCAGG
>JBFILE010000512.1:0-2588 GCA_041599855.1 Thermoplasmatota archaeon | reverse complement strand
GTAGGGCGGGAGGGCGTCATCCGTCATCGCGGTCGTAGGGCGGGCGGGCGTCGTCCGTCGTCGTGGTCATGGGCGGGCGTGGTTTTCGTCAAGGGGTGGGAGGACTGGCGTCCGCCATCGTGGTAGCGCGGGCCGGAGGGCATCCGTCGTCGCTGATAGGTGCGGGGCGCGCGCGCGTCATCGTCGTGGGGCCGCCGGGGGAATCGTCCACCATCGTCACGGCGAAGACGCTTGGCGCCGTCCGTCGTGGCAGGGCAAGAACGCACGCCCGTGGCATCATGAGCGGCCGGGATGGCATCACGAGTTGCCGTCGCATCCTGCGCTGGTAGATGCAGGGAGCGCCCGCCAGCGCGGCCAGGCCATCGCGGACCTGGCCGGCGGGGTCGCCTCACTTGTTGAAGATCGGCCGCTTGGAGAGCTGGACCGGGGTCGGAAGGGACGCGGTCGGCCGATTCCCGCGGCGCTCGCGGGCGAGCTTCGCAATGCCGTCCACCGAGAGCTTCACGTCTTCGCCGCCGCGGACGCGCACCGGCATGTTCTCCGGGTCCGCCGCCTCTTTTTCGCCGTAGACGATGGAGAGCGGCACCCATTCCTTCTCGGTCTCACGGATCTTGCGGCCGACCCCGAGGTCGCGGTCGTCCACATCGACACGGGCGCCGGAATCCGCGCGGATCTGCGCAGCCATCGCGAGAGCCGGTTCCCGGTACTGGTCGCTGACGGGGATGATGCGCACCTGCGTGGGCGCGAGCCAGAACGGGAACGACGCCTTCTCGCCACGCTGGGCCTTCCGCGCCTCGTTCTCCAGCATCGCGTAGACGTTGCGGTCGATGGATCCGGAAAGGGACGCGTGGAGGAGGTACGGGGTGACCTTCTGGCCTTCCGCGTTCACGTAGTCGATGCCGAACCGCTCGCTGTTCTCCACGTCGATCTGGACCGTGGAGAGGGCGCTCGCCTTCCCTTGGGTGTCGAGGGTGTTGAACTCGAACTTCATGACGAAGTAGAAGAAACGATCGTCCCAGATTTCGAGGAGGATCGGTTTCCCAAGCTGTTTTGCGAGGCCGACGGCGAAGTCCCGGTTCTCGTCGAAGAACGACCGCACGAAGCGGACGCCTGCGTTGTACGGGAGTTCCATGTCCGCCATCCACTTCATGGACGCCTGGAACTGCTTGAGGAATTCCTCCTTGCCCGCATCCATGTCCGCGACAAGGGTGTGCATGTCGGGCATGGTGAACGTGCGGAGGCGGCGGAGGCCGGAGAGTTCGCCGCGCTGTTCGCGCCTGAAGGAATAGTGGGTGAGTTCGTAGAGTCGGACCGGGAGGTCGCGGTAGGAGAGCGTCATGTCGTGCATGATCAGGTACTGACCGAAGCAGGCCGCGAACCGGAGGAAGTACTCCTTGTCCTCACTCTTCAGGATGTACTGGCGAGCCGGGAACCGGTCCAGGTACTTCTTGAGCGCCGGGTGCTCGTAGTCGTACATGATGGGCGTCTCGACACGCATGCCGCCTTCCTCGGCCACGAGATCGGAGACGTGCGTTTCCAGAAGGCGCTTGATGAGTTGGCCCTTCGGGTACCACCGGAAGTTCCCGGGGTCGGAGCCGGGCTCGTAGTCGACGAGCTCCTGGTCCTGCATGATCTTCACGTGCGCGGGAATCTCCTTCCCGGCGGCGCGGGTGCCCTCGGTCTCGTGCTTGTAGAAGGCCTTGAGTTCCGGGTGCTTCTGGAAGTCGAAGTCCTTCGCCTCGGTCAGCTCACCCTCGGGGGTGAGGATGTACCAGTGGCTGACGAGCTTCTTCTCCTTCTTCAGCGCCTCGGATTCGTGGGCTTCCACGGCGACGCCGGCTTCCGCGGCGGCGGCTTCCTCGGCGGTGACGCGGATGGACCGGGAGAGTTCGCTGAGGGGGTGGCCTTTCGCCTTCAGCGTGAAGGCCTTGTACCAGCCGAAGGGCGCGGACGAGGTTTCGAACCCGGCTGCGATCACGGCCTGCTTGAACTTCTCGCCGATCTGCTGCGCCTTCGAGGGCGAGGCGAGGTCGCTCGACAAGTGCGCGTAGGGGTAGACGACGACGCGCTCGGTGCCGAGCTGCTTCGTCACGTTCTGCACTTCGGTGACGGCGCGTTTCACGACCTCATCCGCGTGCTCCTCATCGGGCTTCTCGACGCTGAAGAACGCGACGACGGCTTCCTCGGCGCGGCCGGCTTTCTCGCTTTCTGTCAACGAAGGCGGATTCTTGAGAGCCGGTTTCTTCGCCTCGAACTCCACGAAGTCGCTGTGGATGAAGAGGAGTTTCACTGGTGGGCCACCGCGTCGGCGATGGAGGGGCCGGGCATAAAGGTTTATTCAGGGATTGGCGGGCGCGGGGACAGGACCTCACATGGTGCTGCGGCCATGGTGGCCTGATTCGTCTCGGTCCATTCATTCTCCCGCGTCGTCCGCGGCAAGCCTCGCCCCTCCCCGAATGCGACCGCCCCGTGCGACCAAAGCCCGCAACCGATCAAGACCCGTCCCGCCGGAGGTCGCGGCTGACCAGTACGAGTCCCGGCGGAAGTCCGTAACTCGTGTCAGGACCCGCCCCGCCGGAGGCCGCGGG
>JBFILE010000511.1:0-2593 GCA_041599855.1 Thermoplasmatota archaeon | reverse complement strand
GTGGGGGCCCCAACTGTCGCACCCACCCCTCGCGGCCCGAGCCGATCAGCGGCAAGCATCTTGGCACCACAACCACGACCACCAATCTGCCCCGGGTCCCCGCGACCCCAAGCCCACCGACACCCCGCCCCCGCACGGGGCAAATCTCATCCCCCTAGACACGCCCTGTCACTCCGGGAGGCTCCCACGTGACACGCTCTTCGGCGATCCCGATCGCCCTCATCCTCATCGTCCTTCTCGCCCCTGCGGCGGCGGCGAACCATTGGACGCTCTACTACCAGGGCGGCGTCACATACGCCGGCGAAACCTTGGAGGATGACAACGCGGTTGTCCATTGGACGGGCAGTCCGTTCGATGGCCTCGCGAACCGGGTCACCTTGCCCGGAACGTCCCCGGGCGAAGGTTCCCGCTTCCTCGATGCCCGCCTCGGCACCGACGTGACCCAGAACCAGGGGTACCCGACCATCTATTCCGGCCAGCTGTTCGGCCCCGCCATCGACCGGCATGACCTCCTCATTCCCGGCTACTCCCACATCACCGCGTGGTATGGGGATTGGCAGGACCTGAACGGCGACGGCGTCATCAACGACGTCCACGACGTCGGTTGCGACCCCGCCTGCGGCGCGGACGAGTTCAAGTGGCGCGGCCGATCCTCCGGGCACACGGAAGCCGTGGTCACGTACGATGTCACGTACTTCAAGAACACGACGGACACCGCCTTCATGCGGGCCCTCCAGGATCACACCCTCGATGCTGCGGAGCAGGGATGGTACGGCTCATACATGTCGGGCGCATCCACCGGCGCCGGATGGCTCCGCGACGTGTACACCGTGACCGTTGCAGGCGCCCGCGCGGCCGCGGGAACGGCTAGCGGTTTCGACCTCGACACCCCCGGCGCGCTGTGGGATGTGGACCGCTACGCCGCCATCTCTCCCGAATTCGATGCCCTGTTCTACGCGGCGAATGACGCGAGCATCGTGGCCGTGGAAACCGTGGGAAGCATCACGCGGCCCCTGTTCGCGCAGGTTGACCCCGTGATGGCGATCATCCGGGATTCCCAGGTGCCGACGATCCCGAACCCGACCCGGGCCGCCGCGGATGGCCTCGACACGGTGACGCTGCTCACGGTCCCGCCGAGTCCGCGGGAGCCCAGCACCGCATTCGACGACTACAACGGGCGCGCCCTCTTCGGCGGCGTCGGCGACCGCCTCGGCTCAGGGAACCAGTTCCCCGGGTACACGGACCAGTACGGCTTCCATGCGGACGCGTGGACGAAAGGCGTGTTCTGTCTCGGCGCGCGTGCCACGGTCCCCGTTGTGAGCATCACCCAGTCGCGCCTCGTGTGTTCGACGGACGGCTTCAACCCCGCCGCCGCGCACCAGGGTGAACCGTGGGTCCTGTGGTCGCTGCACGCCCAGGCGAACCTGCTCCTGTGGAAGGACGTGAACGGGGACGGGCACATCGGCGCCCTCTGCGACCCGGCGGGCGAGCGGTTTGACGCGGAACGGAATGCGTGCACGAATGCGGGCGCGTACCCGCACCGCTTCACGTTCGATGAGGATCAATGGGAGTACGTGGAAGTGTGCAAGACCGCCATCGCACGCGGCACCACGTACACGCTCTCCCCGGTGGACGCGCCGTGGCCGAACGTGATCGTGGCCCGCGACCACCGCGCCATGAACGAAGCCATCATGGCGGACGAGTGGGAGATCCGGGACGACCGCTCCCCGATCGAGCTCAGGTGGGCGGACGAGTGCAGCAGCGGGAACCCGCTGCGCCTGATCACGCGGGACACTGTCATCTTCCCGTCCGGCGTGAACACGATCCCGATGCTCATGGAGAGCCGGTTCACCATGCCGGCCTTCAAGGACGCTGGGCTCGGCATCGACGTGCCCGAGGAAACCATCGTGGATGTGGACGTGATCCCGGCGGCGCTGTAGGCGCGAACCTGCCGCGCACGCGGGCGGGGAAGCCCCGCCCACGCGCAAGACCCGCGCATGCCCCCTGCCGTCAGCCCCGCCGCGTCATTTCACGACAAGGACGACTGTTCCCGCGGGCACGCCGCTCGGGAACGCCGCCGTGAACGCGGCATTCACGAACGCGGGGGCGCCGGGAACATAAACCGTAGCCTTGCCGTCGACGAACACGGTCACGGAGATCCCTCCCTCGGCGGCGGTCGCCGCCCCCATCTGTTCGAGGGTCCCCCCGTTCCAGATGGCGGTGTTCACGCCTACGTTGCGGATCGGCCGGTCGAATGTCCCCGGGCCCATGGAGTCGTCTTCCTGCGGGCAGTCCAGCGCGAGGTCGACATGGATGGCCTTCGGGGCGTTCCCGATGGTCACCGTGGTCCGCGTGACACATTTCGGAGCATCCGGTGCGACGGCTTCGACAACAAGTGTTTCGGCGTCGCGGAACCCGGTGAACGTGGCGAGCCCACCGGTCGTCGTGCGTTCGAGCCACCCGGAGGCTTCTCGGCCCTCGCGGGAGACGGTCACGACCGCGTCAGCCACGGGGGCACCGGTTTCGCTCGCGACGACTTTCACCCCGATGGACGACGCGCGATCGAAGACGACCGTGTGGTTCGCAACCTGCC
>JBFILE010000510.1:0-2596 GCA_041599855.1 Thermoplasmatota archaeon | reverse complement strand
TTCGACGAAGGTGCCATTCCCGCCGGCAGCAGGCGACGCAGGCGTCGCAAGTCCGGCGCACGGTTGTCATCACGCGAAGCGGTACACGTCGGGACGCGGCTCGAACAATTCGCCGTTCTGCTTGAGTTTCCGGATGGCATCGATCGCCTTCTGGCGGTCCACCCCGGCCCGGACGGCTTCGGCAAGGATCTCGTCCTTGTCCGCGCCCTCCTGGCTCCCGGCACTCAGGTCCCGGATGATCCCCTTCACCTTCTTGAATGTCTCACGTTGATTGTGGCTGGTCCCGGACGCGATGATGTCGATGTCCATGATGCCACCCTCGGACCCACCGATCTTCTTCATGTAGTACTCGATGGTGTTGATGGCCCGCGCCGCATCCTGTTCCTCGACGATGTCCGAGATGCGCACCTTCGCACTCGCTTCGGCCAGGCGCACGATGGCTTCGAGTTGACGCGCCGTGAGCGGGACCGGCCCGCCTTCCTCTGCACTCGCCTGCCGGCGCAGGTTCACGTAGTAGTCCCTGATCTTGTCCCGCGCCTCGTCCGAGAGGACCGGGTAGCAGTGCCGCTTGGAATAGGCCACGTACTTCCGCAGGAAATCCTTCGAGATCGGGGGCTCGACCACGGTCAGGGTGCCCGCCACATCCTCGGACGTGAACAGCGAATCCGGGATGTTCTCCACCTGCATGTGCATGGCGCCCCCCCGGTGCACATTGAGGATGTGGCCGGCGAGGCGTCCGTCGTGCTCCGGATTCGGTCGGTCGAGGAGGACGAAGATGAGGTCGAAACGACTGAGGAGCGCAGGCGGGAAATCGATCTGGTCCGTGAGCGGGGAATGCTCATCGAACCGCCCGTGCTTCGGGTTCGCGGCACCAAGGACACTGCAGCGGCTCTGGAGGGACGCCTGGATGCCGGCCTTCGCCACCGAGATGGTCTGCTGCTCCATGCCCTCATGCATGCTGGACTGGTCCTGCTTGTCCATCTTGTCGATCTCGTCCACGCACAGGAGGCCGCGGTCGGCAAGGACCATGGCCCCGGCCTCCAGCGTCCATCGGCCGTCGCCGAACTCGTCCTTCACGGCCGCGGCCGTGAGACCCGCCCCCGACGACGCCTTGCCCGAGGTGTAGATGCCACGGGGCGCGAGCTTCGACATGTACCGGATGAGCTGCGACTTGGCCACACCCGGGTCCCCCACAAGGAGGACATGGATGTCGCCCCGCAGCTTTGTCCCGTCGGGGAGCTTCTTCTCGAGGCCGCCGAAAAGCTGCAGGATCAGGCTCTGTTTCTCCCATTCCATGCCGTAGATGGAGGGCGCGATGGACCGGGTGAGCTTGTCGAACAGTTCGGGGTCGCGGCTTGCGCGCCGGATCTCCTCCTCTTCATCCGGGGTGATCTCGACCTCCTCGAATTCCTCCTGTTCGCGCTCCAGGCTGATCACGTCGAGGAACAGGTCGAAGATGGTGCTCTTGACGCCGTTCGCCTTGCGCACCGCGGACCGGAGGACCCCGTTCACGACCAACCGGTCGCCGGGCTGCGTGACCCCGCAGAGGTCCTCCTCACCGAAGAGGTTCAACCGCTGCGGCTGCTCGCCGCCCCGCATGTTCTCGGGGCTTTCCTGGAGTTCGAGGCGCTGTGTGTCCACGAAGCTGCTCATCTGGGGCGCGTCGTGGGGGTCGAGGATGAGCTTCCACGAGGTCTGGCGACCGCATCCGCCCTGATCCTCGTAGCAGTCCAAGGGGTCCTTGAGGACCAGGTGCTCCTCCTGGGGTTGGCGGATGAGGGCGCCGCACCGCTGGCAGCGGTACACGGCTTCCTGGATCCGCGGGCGGACCTCGCTCGCCTTCTTGATGAGACCCTTGACGGCAACCAGTCGCCCAAGGTGTTCGGCGCGGAGTTCGCGCACATCCACATGCACGTGGTCAGGCAGGTTGTCCACGCGGACGCGCATGCGTGGCCGCACGTCCATGGGGAGGTCGATGGCCTTGAGTGCCTCCTCCGCAAGGCGGAGGCATTGGATCGGGTTGTCGAGGATGAACGTGGACAGGGTCTGATCGTGGCGGTCCAGGTCCCAGTAGTCCACGACGACGGAGCGGCGCTGCGGGTACCCGAGGGCGACCGCGTGGATGTGGGCCCGGTAGCTCTCGCTCGATTCCTCGTGGCGACCGTGGCGTTGCGCCGTCTTGAAGAAGCGCTCCCACGAACGTACATGGGGGTCGTCCGTGGTGGCGGCGACCTGGTTCAATGATGCGGCCATGATCCTTGTCCCTCATTCCTTGGCGCTTCGCGCCGGCAACGGTTGGCGTGTTGCCGCGGGTTCGCGGCCATCGTCACCGACTCGACGCATTGCCGCGCAGGCTTGGTGCGTTGCCGCACGTTGCCAGCAATCCACACCGGCCCGGCGTGTTGCCGCAGCCGCTTGGTCCATTGCCGCACGTTCGCAGCAATCCTCACCGACTCGACGCATTGCCGTGCAGGCTTGACGCTCCGCACCCGCTTGGCGCGTTGCCGGAGCGGGTGGAACCCGCGTCGGCGTGGGTTGCCTCTGCCGCCCGCGTACCCATGATCGTGGGCCGGTGAGCCATCCGGGGTCCGGCTCT
>JBFILE010000509.1:0-2607 GCA_041599855.1 Thermoplasmatota archaeon | reverse complement strand
GCCCCAACTGTCACACCCACCCCACGAGACCCGCGCGATTCCGTCTAGTTGGCCCCCCCGGGAGGGGGCCGACATCGTGTGCGGCTCGGTCATCGCGCCGCTTCGGCAGGGCGCGCCGCGACCTCCCGCGGGCGGCGCCCCTTCGCGATCCGCTCCCGCAGCGCGTCCGGCCACGCCTCCGGATCCTCCGAGGGGTACACCCGCAGCGGCGGCCCGCCTTGCCGGAGCATCTCCCGCACCGGTTTCCCGAGGATCTTGCCGGCCGCGGCAAGGCCCGTGAAGGTAACGCCGGCGACGCCGTGGCTCGTGGTGCTTGCCCCCACCATGAAGAGGCCGGGAATCGCGGTCCGGATGGGGAACGACCCGGGGCCCATCTGGCCGGGCGTCTTCGCAATGCCGTACAGGCTGCCCGTGGACGAATGGGTGTAGTGGCGGTTCGTCAGCGGTGTGCCGAGTTCCCAGTGGACGACGCGCTCCCGGAGACCCGGGATGCGCCGTTCCAGCGCGGCGAACATGCGTTCCCCGAGGTCGCGTTTTGCGGCCTCGTAGTCGGCCGAGTGGGCGCCGTGGGCTTCGTCGGCCCACCGGTTGAAGGCATCGGGCGAGACGAAGGTGAACGCCTCGCATGTGTGGTGGCCGCCGTGCATCTTTGTGGGGTCCTTGAGGGTGGGCACCGCGAGGAAGATTGCCGAGAGGGGCCCGCCGTGCATCACGGCGTCCGTTGCGCCGCGGAGGTAGATGTCGTCCACGCCGGCGTCGTCGTAGTACCAGAAGTTCCCGGAGTCCAACCCTGCGGCGCGGAGGTCCATGTCCACCGCGAAGAACAGGCTGAGCGCGGAAGGCCCGTAGGTCACGCGATCGAGCTTCCGCTTCAGGGCCGCGTCGAGGTGTTCGCGCCCGACGAGGCGCTCGAACGTGACATGGGGGTCCGCGTTGCTCACGATGGTTGGGGCGCGATGGGTCGTTCCGTCCGCGAGCTGGACGCCGACTGCGCGGTTGTCCTCGACGAGGATGCGCTGGACGGTGGTGTTCAGCATGAGCGTCCCGCCTGCGGCCTTGAAGGTGCGGACGAATGCGCGCGGGATGGCGAATCCTCCGCCGCGCGGGAAGTATGCGCCGTCGAGGTAGTGGTGGGTGATGGCGGCGTGGATGATGGCCGATGCGCGCGAGGGGGCTTCCCCATGGTCGCCGGCTTGTCCGGACAGGATGGCCTGGAGGACGGGGTCGCGCACGTGTGCATCGAGGAGGTCCTGCCCGGTCCGCCGGCCCCATCTGAGGAGGAGGTATGCGGTGCGGGCGGCTCGCGCCACGTCTTTCGCGGAGCGCATGCGCCCCAGCCCGGCCAATCCGTCCATGAGGTCCACGAGGGTGCGGAAGTACGCGCGGATTCCCTTGGCCTCGTCAGGGAACCGTTCGCAGAGGGCCGCTTCGAGGCGTTCGCGTCCCTTCGGGTAGTCGAAGCGCTCGTCGCCGACGAAGATATGGTCGTATCCGTCGGGATTCATCTCGCAGAATTCGAGGTCGGCGGAGACTCCCAATCCCTCGTAGATGCGCCGAAGGGAGCCGCCGGGTCCGAGGCCTCCAAGGTAGTGGACGCCGGGGCTGAACTGGTAGCCCTGCAGTGTGAAGGACTGGGTCCATCCGCCGGGCACCTCGTGCTGCTCCACAACGAGTACGCGACGCCCGGCCTGGGCGAGGGGCAGTGCTGCGGCAAGGCCTCCTGCGCCTGCGCCGACGACGATGACATCGTGGTCCATGGAGACTTCGCAGGCGGTGGAGGGGAATGGATGTTGGGGTCGCGAGCGTGGAAGATGGCGCTATGGCTGGCGCGGGGGTTTGGGCTGGCGCTGGCGCTGATGCCACAGGAGAGAAGGATGGGGACGGCCCGGTGCGCGGGGCACCGGGTGTCCGGGAAAAAGGGGGTGCTCAGCCCGCGTTCGCCTTGTCGCGGGTGGTCTTGTAGTACGCCTTCATGAGGGCGACGTCGCGGGCGAAGAGGTCTTCGCGGGCCACGTTCACGATCTCCTGACGGAAGTTCTCCGTCATGACGTACGCCGGGCACAGCAGTTCGCTGGAGCTTGGTTGAAAGCCCAGACTGCATCGTTTTCTGCAGGCGTGGCTGCAGTTGTCACAACTGGCAAGCATGTTACTAACTCCCACCCGAATCGAGCTAGCCGTCCACACGGGCGCACACCCGTTGCGAACCGCCCTATCGAGGCCGAAAAGGCAACCGTGGCGCGAGTCCGGGGACGGAGGGACGCGTCGCGAATGCCACTCGAGCTTGGCAGGCTCCAGCCTTTCAGCATGGGTGGGCGAGGGTATATCTCCATTCCGATTCGGAACTCCGGAACCCGAAATGGCCCATGGCCGAAAGGGTGGTGGCTGTGGTCGGGCGGGCGCACGGGACCCGGCGATGATCGGCAACGGGCGTGAGGGAAATCGTCAGGGGACGTAGGGCGGGAGTGGGGGAAGAGCGGGGGGGGGCGGCGGTGAGCCGCTCGGGAGTGGCAAATCCATCGTCCGGATCCTCGGAGGGGTCGCCTCCAGGGGGTGGCGGAGCCGGGCGGAGGGGTGGGGCGCTACCGAGCCGCGCGGAGCGCGGCGAGG
>JBFILE010000508.1:0-2608 GCA_041599855.1 Thermoplasmatota archaeon | reverse complement strand
GAATCACTGCCGCGCCTGCGGCAAGTGCACTCAACCCGGGCGCGATGTGGCCGAACCCGATGAGTCCCAGGCCGCCGACGGAGGCCAAACTTCCAAGGATCTGCGCCCTTCGTTCGAGCTTCACGTGGCCCCCTGAACGTGGCTACGGGTCAAGAAGGCTGTGGAAGGCTGCTTTCCCTTCCGGGTGGGGCCGGAGGTCGCCTGTTTTGCGCGCCATCGGCATCTTTTAATTGCAGGTGTCAGTAGCGAGGACGTGCGTCGGCGAAGCGGTGACTCGTTGTTTCCACTTTCGTTCATCATCGTCGCCCTCATGGTGTCGGCGCTTCCCGCCCAAGCGGATGTAGCCGGTGAACGAGCCGCGGTCGCGCCGGTGCAGACGGCTGTCGACGCGTCTGCGCGCCTCATCGTCCGTGCCTTCGCCGAAGCGTCCCGGGACGGAACCCCGGACGACGCCCGTGTCATCCTGGCACAACTCGAAAACTACTCGGCGCTGCTGGATCACGAATGGTCACTACCCGAGAAGGCGACCTATCGTGAAATGACCCTGGCGGCGCTTCCCTTCATCCGCGAACTCCTCTCCGTGGTATCACCGATCCCGGACGATGTTGCACTCGTGGCCACCTCGAAGGAGTACTGCGCGGGAGGCGCCATCCCGAAAGAGGACTATGATGCGCGGAACGCGGCGTGGTTCAATCTGAACGCCACCCTCCGGCGGGCCGGTTCCTTGGCTGCGACCGCACCCCCCGGTGTCGACCTCACACCCATCGTGCAGGCCGTCGGGGCATTGGGCAACTGGCTTGCCCCGACCGCCGGCCTGAGGGAGTGTTACTACCGTGATCCGACAACAGGCATGCCCGTACAGGCCGAAGCGCACGCCGTCATCGTCACCTTGAGACTCAGCCCCTTGTCCACATGGCCGACCGGCATGGTCCGGGCAAGTGGGGTCACGAACCGGGATGGGCCGGTACGGCTCGACGGGCCTGCCGTCGGATTGAACACCAGCATCCAGCCCGTGAACGGCTTGTTTGAACACGTGTTCCGGATTCCGCGAGGCGCACCGTTGGGGGAGGCCGTCATCCACGCAACGGTCGAGGATCGGACAGCCAGCGCGTTGCTCCTGATCGATCTTGCGACCCCGCGGCTGTCGGTAACGGGTCCATCCCAGGTCCGGCCGGGGTCCGAGGTGACCTATCTCGTGAAGTTGTCGAGCCCGATGACGCCGCTCACGGCGAATGCCACCGTGCTGGTGTCGGGCGCCGCCAACGGATCGATCGTGCTGGCCGGCGGCCAGGGCACATTCCGCCTGGATGCGCCCGACGTACCGCAGCACATGCGATTCACCTTCTCATACGATGGCGAACCCGGCCTGATCCGGCCGGCCTCGCGCACCATCGACCTCGAGATCGCAGCCGCAACCGTCGCGCCCCCGGGGGCGGTCGATGCGACTCGCGCGCCGGCAGCCGGTCCACGGATCTTCGAGAGGTTTCCGTGGTCGATACCGGTGATCCTGGGCTCCGTCGCGGCGCTGGTCCTCCTGCCTGCCGTCCTGATCCTCCTTGCAATCGCAGCCGCCTGGGTGGTACGAGGGTTGAGAGGTCGAGGTTGGGGGATCCATGCAGCCTCCGGATCGGGCATCGATGAGGCCCGGGTGCCGCTCCCTGCCGCGGCTCCGGCCCGGGGGCCGTCGATTGCCGGACAGGCCCTCACGACACTCTTCAGTTATGTGGTACGACTGATGCGCAGGCAAGGGTTGGTATCCCCGGGGATGACGGCCAGGCACATCGGAGGTGTGCTCGAAAAACTCGGTGTCGAGAGTTCCCGCGTGGTGCCGGCGTTCGAAGCGTTCCGTTATGGCGCAGTCAACGAGGGGAGTTCCGGGCGCGACGATTCGCGCGCGTGGTTCGAGCGGGCGTGGGACCGCATCCGCGGAGGCTCTCCATGACCAACCTTCGTCCCATTCATGCGTTCCTTGCAGCCGGGGTACTTCTCGCAGCGGCATCAGCGACGCCTGTGATGTTGAGCACGGCCCCGGGAAGCGTGCTGCATCCCGCCATCGGTGATGGGAACGTCGTCGGGATCACGCGGTCATTCGAGCAACCGGCGGGGTTCACCGCGAACGGCTTCAATGCCCGATTCCAGTTCACGGATATCGGCATCCTCGATGCGCACGGGTCCGCGCTGGTCATCATCGCTCCGGGCGTCGGATATTCCCTCAACGAGATCGAGCAGGTCCTGTACTTCCTTCAGAGGGGCGGTCGCGTCCTGATCGCCGACGACGGAGGCGTGGCCCACGAACTTCTTGCACAGCTCGGTGTGGGCGTGTCCACCACGGTCGCGCACGTCTACACGCCGGGATTCAGCGTGGCCCCGCATCGGATCGTGGCTCTGTCGACAGGCGTGTTGCCGGGGATGCCGGACGAAGTCGTGGTATCGCGCCCCGTGGCCGTGAATGGCGGCATACCGTTGCTGGTCGCTCCTGAGCTTGCGTGGCTCGACGAGAACGAGAACGGCAAGCCGGACCTTGGCGAACCGATCGAGCGCGGCCTGGTCCTGGCGGCGTCCGTACGGGTTGGAGCCGGTGAACTCATCGTAGTCGGAGACCCGGGCG
>JBFILE010000507.1:0-2621 GCA_041599855.1 Thermoplasmatota archaeon | reverse complement strand
GGTGTGACGTTCTACTACTACGTTCGCGCCTACAACGATGAAAGCGAAATCATGCTCGGTGAGCGCGTGAACGGGGTCGGCCCACGGGGCGCCATTGTCGCGGCGACCCCAATGGATCCCACGCTGCCGCCAAACCCGGCGGCCACGCCGACCGGACCCACCGATGGGACCACCGGGATCCCCTACACATTCACCTCCTCCGCGAGTGATCCCAATGGGGACTCCGTCCGCATCGAGTTCGACTGGGGCGATGCCTCATCCACAACGTTCACCACGTTCGCAACGAGCGGCCAATCGTTGTCCGCGAGCCACACGTGGTATGCGGAGGGCGACTTCTGCGTCCGGGCGCGTGGCTGGGATGATGACGATCACGAGGGCCTCTGGTCCGCGTGTCTCACCATGCACATGGTGCGGGCGAACACGGCGCCGAATGCAGCCGCGACGCCCTATGGCGGAGCCTCGGTCGGGAACCCCGGAACGACCTACACGTACTCGTCGTACGCGTCCGATCCCGAGGGCGACCAGGTCCTCATCCGCTTCGATTGGGGGGATGGCACGAGTTCCACCACGGTTTTCGGTGCCTCGGGTCAGCCCCACAACGCGGCCAAAAGCTGGTCGGGCGCGGGATCGTACTGCGTAAAGGCGCGGGCCACGGACGACCGCGGTGCCGAAGGTACGTGGAGCGGATGCCGGAACGTCGCCATCACAAACCCGCCGAACGCGCCGTCCACGCCGTCCGGTCCCTCGGGAGGCTTCACCGGCACCTCGTACACGTTCTCCACGTCCGGAACCGACCCGAACGGGGATACCGTCCGCTACACGTTCGATTGGGGGGACGGATCCTCGACGACGACGGACCCCACGAGCTCCGGAGGCACCCTCAGCAAGACCCATTCGTGGTCGAGCGGCGCATCCTACTGCGTGAAGGCGAAATCGACGGACGCCCACGGACTGGAAAGCGGCTGGTCCAGCTGCGGCTGGATCAACATCCAGACGCCGAACGGCGCCCCGAACACACCCGCGACGCCCTCCGGTGCCACCGTCGGACTGGTCGGGACCTCGTACTCGTACCAGTCCTACGCGAGTGATCCGGACTCGGATCAGGTCCTCATCGAGTTCAGCTGGGGCGACGGGTCGACGACCAGCACCGGATTTGCGACATCGGGCGCTCCGCGGAGCGCCAGCCATTCGTGGTCGAGCGCAGGATCGAAATGCGTGAGTGCCCGCGCCCACGACGATCGCGGGGCCACGAGCGCATGGAGCGGATGTCAGTGGGTCACCATCACGAACCCACCGAACGCTCCCTCGACACCGTCCGGGCCTTCCAGCGGATACACGTGGACGACGTACACGTTCTCCACGGCCGGAACGGATCCGAACGGGGACTCGGTCACGTACACGTTCGACTGGGGCGATGGGACAACCACCACCACATCGAGCACGTCGTCCGGGACCACGAGATCCGAGGGCCACTACTGGGGAAGCCCTGCCACGTACTGCGTGAAGGCGAAGACGACGGATGTGCACGGGTACGATTCCGGATGGTCCGGGTGTGCTTGGATCTACATCGAGACACCGAACACGGCGCCCAACACGCCGGCCGTTCCTTCCGGCGCGTCCGTCGGGACCCCGGGAACGTCGTATTCGTTCCAGTCCTACGCGAGTGATCCGGATTCGGATCAGGTCCTCATCCAATTCGACTGGGGCGACGGCACCACGACGAGTACGGCCTTTGCGACCTCGGGGTCCCCGAGGAGTGCCAGTCACTCCTGGTCGAGCGCGGGCGCCAGGTGCGTGACGGCCCGAGCCATCGATGACCGCGGCGGAACGAGCGCGTGGAGCGGGTGTGGATGGATCACCATCACGAACCCCCCGAACACGCCCGCAACCCCGTCCGGGCCCTCGAGTGGTTACACGAACACGTGGTACTCGTTCTCCACCTGGGGGACGGATCCCAACGGGGATTCGGTGACGTACACGTTCGATTGGGGCGATGGGACGTACTCGACGACATCGAGCACGGGGTCCGGAACGACGCAGTACGCGGATCACTACTGGACGAGCGGAGGGTCGAAGTGCGTGAAAGCGAAGTCGACCGATGCCCATGGCCTCGACAGCAGCTGGTCCGGGTGTGCTTGGATCTACATCGAAGCCCCGAACACGGCGCCCAATACTGCGGCAACGCCGTCCGGAACAACCTCCGGACAGGCGGGGGTCTCGTACTCGTTCCAGTCCTACGCGAGTGACCCCGATGGGGATCAGGTGCTGATCGAGTTCAACTGGGGTGACGGAACGTCCACGAACACGCCCTTCGCTTCGTCCGGTGCTCCGCGCAGCGCCAGCCACACGTGGTCGAGCGGCGGAACGTACTGCGTGAGCGCCCGCGCCCACGACGACCGGGGCGGGATCGGCTCGTGGTCGGGATGTTCCTACATCACGATCTCCGCACCCCCCGCGAACGACAACTTCGCGTCGGCCACGGTGAAATCCGGCACGTCCTTCAGCGTGTCCCAATCGACGACCGGGGCGACGGTCCAATCCGGGGAACCCACCTGCCCCAGCATGGGTGCCACGGTGTGGATCCGGTTCACGCCGAGCCAGACAGGAACGTACGCCATCAG
>JBFILE010000506.1:0-2678 GCA_041599855.1 Thermoplasmatota archaeon | reverse complement strand
GGCATCGGCGCGTTCGCGCGCGTAATGCACCCGAGGTCGCGGCTCCACCCCGATCACCCCGACAACCCGCTCCACCCCGACAACCTGGACAAGCAGGGGATGGCGTACCAGACGCCCGGTGGCGACGCCGACGTAATCTTCCCCGGCTCAGTGAGTGCCGCGCGCGCGGACAACACCGTCCCGGGTGGCGCGAAGGGCGTGTTCTCAAACGTCCCCGGCGCCCGGTGGGTCACGGAGACGGTCACCGGGGCCACCCCCGCTGGCCGCGCGCTGCGCTGGTCAAGCGGC
The DNA here is from genome assembly GCA_041599855.1 of Thermoplasmatota archaeon. Classification (GTDB taxonomy): domain Archaea; phylum Thermoplasmatota; class SW-10-69-26; order JACQPN01; family JAJPHT01; genus JBFILE01. Next base: position 2,390 of record JBFILE010000506.1, on the reverse strand, counting down.
AAGACGCGTGGGATCGTCGTTGGTCTGATGGACCTGGGCGGGCAACTCAGCGAGCGCGCCGGCTTCGTGTTCAAGCACTCCGCCGAAGACGTCAAGCGGGACCTCCTGGTCGCGCGCGACAAGGCGTTCTTGGTCGGCGAGGTCATCCGTCGGCAGCTAAACGGCGCCCTCGGTCAGAACCCGCTCGCGGCGACTGCCGGCTTTAGCGGCACGGTCGACGAAGTGAAGTTCACGGACCTCGCCCGCAAGAAGCTGTTGGGCGACTGGTCAGATCAAGACACCCAGGCCCTGGTCCGGGAGTTCGGTGAGGACGCCGGCCCCAAGATCGACAAGGCGGTCAACGACTACGCGGAGGTCATTCACAAGACCAACGCGATCTTCGAGGAAGAACTGGTCGCCGTCGGCGCGCTCCGAGACGTGGACCGCATCGAGAGCCTCCAGACGCGCCTCGACGCAATCGCAGAGCAAGAGGACGCCGTCACCCGACAGAACGCCGGCGCCAAGGCGCAGGGCGACGCGACCCGCGCCGAAATCGGTGAGGACGTCAAGCTCGCCAAGGCGGAGTTGAAGGCCGAACTGGATCACGAAATGTCCAAGCCCGAGTCGCTCGGTCGCGACTACGGTCACGCCCAACTCTACGACCCCTCGACAATCATCGCGAAACAGGACGACTTCGAGGACTGGCTCCTCGACGTCCTCGTGGAGAGCCCCGACGACGACTGGCTTCTCGAGACGCACCGTGTCACACCGGGCGTGTGGGAGAAGCTGGGCGTCGAAGACGTCGCAGTTGACGACAAGATACTCGGCATCCGCGAGGGTGGCGAACTCCGCAAGGCGATCCTCCGTGATTGGTCCGGCGACGAGGCCACCTTCAACCTCTACCGCGCCGAACGCCGCGAGGCCGGGGCGCGGGAAGCTGTGAAGCAAGCCGAACTCGACTTCGCGGACACCGCGCGCGCCTCCCGATCCGTCGGACAGGAAGTGCGGCGTATGGGTCTCTCCGAGGCCCGGAAGTTCCGCGACAAGTTTAACGGGGAGCTAGAGGCGGCACGAGCCAGCCGCGACGCACTGCGGGCGGAACAGCGTACCATCGCTGCTGCCGCTGAGGCCGCTAGGTCGAAGACCCTGGCCCGTCAGAACCAGTTCATCATTGAGCCGGGACGTGACGCCAAGCCGGGCAAGACGATCCCCGGGGTCCCGGCACTCGACGAGACCACGTCCACCGCCGCGACTGCGGCGCGGGCGGGTGAGAACGCCAAGGAACTCTCCCGGGCCTCTCGCCGGCTGGAGCGCATGGAAGCGCGGGCGGAGCGTCTCAACGACGCCTACGAGGAAATCGCAAAGAAGGTAGACGCCGCCAAGAAGGCGCGCGCTGCTATCGACGACGCCCTCGTGGACGCCGGCAAGGCGAACAAGGTTGCCACCAAGGACCTCCGCAAGGCCAAGGCGGAACTCCGCCGGCTGCGGGGGAAGACCCCTCTCGACGACGCTGTGTCTCGCATCCGCGAGGCGCTCATGAGCCGCAACTCTCTCCCCCGACCTGTCCTCGACCGCGTAGCGATTACGCCGGGGCGGGCCAAGGCACGACGCCTGATCCTGACGAAGGAGCAGCGCTTGGCCGGGGAGGCGGCTGGCTTCCTGCGAACCGACCTGTCGGCCATCCTCCACAACCAGTACGAGGCCCTCTCGGGCTACATCGGGTTGCACAAGGGGCTGGACATCGGGCGCGGGAAGACGTTCGAGTCGTGGACCTCCGTCACCGACTCCGTCCGCGAGGAGTACTCGGACCTCATCCGCAAGGCTGACCCGAAGGACGTCCCCCGGCTGGAGACGGAGCGCACCAACGCGCTCTACGACGTGAACCTGCTCAAGGATCGCATCCTCGGGACGGAGAACGTCGGCACCGACAAGGACGGCTGGGTTCACTGGCTGTCCGCGAAGGTTCGGCAATCCAACTTCGTCCGCTTCGGTGCGGGGTTCCTCCCCGCGTCACTCACCGACATCGCTTCGGTCCACCTCGCTTCCGGCCCGCTCTCCAAGTTGCTTCGGGAGCATGGGTCAGAGGTCATCGAGATCATGACGAAGATGTACGAGGGTGACCCCTCCGACTTCGTGGCGATGTTCAACGCGCTCGAACTGGGCTCGCAAGGTGTTCGCACCGCGCAAGCCCTCGACGCGTCGGACACGTTCAAGCTCGGCGGCATCGGCGCCAGGGGAACTCTCAAGCACACGATCACGTCCGGGATAGACGCCGGGGGTGCGAAGGTGTCGGAGTTCACCAACGTCGTGTCAGGGATGCGGTTGTGGAACAGGTTCTGGAAGATTGCGGCGGGCGTTCATCGCGCCCATCGGCTCCGGGACTTGGTCGGGAAGTTCGACACGCTGGATGT
>JBFILE010000505.1:0-2719 GCA_041599855.1 Thermoplasmatota archaeon | reverse complement strand
TCGTTGGCGAGGCGTCGGCCCATTCCATAGAAGGCGCCGAAGTACGCGAGATTCTGGCGGCCGGTGAGTCGCCATGCGAAGGCGCGTTCGTACTCGCCGAATGACACGCCGATGCGGGCCCGTACGGCGTCCTCGTTCCCGGGTTGATCATGACCGAGGAGCACGACGCGGCCGGAGGCGGGCACGTACACGGTGGCGAGGATCTTCATGAGCGTGGTCTTCCCGGCACCGTTCGGGCCGAGGATGCCGAAGACTTCGCCGCGGGGGATCCGGAAGGAGACGCGATCGAGGGCGAGGGCGCCATCGTCGCGCGAGAATCGTGCGGTGACGCCGCGGGCGGGATAGCGGAAGACCACGTCCTCCACCTCGACCGCCACGTCGGATCCTCCGGCCACGCCGTGGGCACTTGTCCTGCGCGTGAAAAACCCTTGCACGCCGCGTGGAAAACCGTACAGGATCGGGCAGAGGTGATGGACGCGATCCCCGTGGACGGGTCCATGGCACATCTTTATGGTGCGAGATGTTGTCACGGAGCCCGTACCCCTCTTGGGGGGTTTGGAGAGACTCACCATGGCAAAACTCGTCCGCGAAGACCTCAACAAGACCACGGCCCAGGCGTTCACCTACAACAACACGAGCAACTGCGGCAAGAACTGCATTTCGCTCTGCCTCTGAACGGCTGACCAATGCTGCGGCTTCGGCTGCCCCGCGGACCTTCGGGTGCGCGGGTTCCGATGCGGCTTCGACCGCTCGTCCGCCGGGGGCCATGCCCCCGCGCCCGGCGATTTTTCCACGACTGACCGATCCAGCCACTGATTCGGTTCAGCGGATGCGCTCGACGGCCCCGGTTTCACCGTTGATGCGGACCCGGTCGCCGGGGGCCAATCTGCCGGTCGCGCCTTGGACGCCGACGACCGCAGGTTTCCCCATCTCGCGGGCCACGATCGCAGCATGGCACAGGAGGCCCCCGGTTTCCGTGATGATGGCGGCTGCGCGATGCATGATCGATGTCCATGCGGGCGCGAGGTTGACGACCACGACCACGTCGCCCGCCTCCACGGATTCGAGGTCCGCGTCGTGACGGACGACGCGGACGGGCCCGTCCGTGATTCCGGGGCTCGCGCCGAGTCCCTGTCCCGACGATGCGTGATCGGTGTCGGTGGCGCCTGCCATCCCGAGCAGCCCGCAGAGTTCGGCATCGGCGAGCACGTCGGCGGGGATCGTTCCGATGATCTGCGGAGGATTCCGATGCCACGCTGCGTCGAATGCGGTTCGCCGCCCGGGGATGATGGCCGGGTCCAGGATGCCGTCGCGGAGCGCCTCCCCGATCTCGCTCCGCCGCAGCAGCATGATATCCTCCGCGGCCTCGATGATGCCTTCACGCGCGAGGGCTGCTCCCGCACGCAGGTATGCATGGCGTGTGAGGCCCACGCCGATCTCTCCGGCAAGGAGGTTCATGGTCTGCTGGACGGCGCGCGCGTCGCGAACGGCGCCGATGATTGCGCGCATCTTTTCATGGGCGCCCGCGGGGAAGTGGGCGAGGATCCTGAGGATGGCTTGTTCCTGCCGTTCGCGGGCGCGCGTGAGGCCCGTTGCGACGCGTTCGCGTGTGGCGTCATCCTCGGCGAGCACGCGGAGGACAGGCGTGGGGTCCTCGGCCCATGTCGGCGCGGCAAGGTCCACCCGGAGGGGCCGGTCGGCCACCTGCGTCCACACCTGGCGGAAGGCTTCGCCGAGGGCGCCGCGCGCATCGTGGAGAACCGCAACATCGGCTTCCACGCCCGCGTCGACCGCGAGGCGCGCCACGTTCGCGAGGCCATCGTCGATCTCGCGGAGGCGCCCGCCGCATGGTGTGAGCGCGAGTGCCACGACGGATGCGGCATCGGTTTCGCCTGCATTCCGGACGAGCTTTTCGAGGAGGCCCATGGCGAGTCGTGTGAGGTGGTTGACTTCGTAGTGGAGCGCGAGTTGTTCGGCAAGGAGCGAATCGACTTCCGGAAGGTCACGCGCGGCGCGCTCCCGGCTTGCCGTGGGCACTGCGAGTTGTCGCAGGCGGGCGTGGATCCCTTCAACGCGCGCGACATGGGTCGAGGTCCATGTTTCGGCAAGGGTGAAGACATCGAAGGTGGGCGCATCCCGGGGCGCGCCCTGATCGCTCGGCTGCCGCGTCCGCTCCGGCACGCGCGTGTAGACGAAGTGGTCGACGACGACCATGTCGAGGGCGTCCACGATGCCGCCGTACTCTGCAAGGGTCCGGGTGACGGCCTTCGAGATGGCGGGGGCCAATGTGTCCGCGAAGAGCGGGCTCACGGGGTGCGCGAAATGGAGGGTTTCGCGCACGAGCGCGTCGTTGCCGGCCACCATCCGGTCACGCGGCGCGGCGTATTGGGCTTTGCGTGGGGCCGATTCGACATCGCAGGAGGCGCATGAGGGAGGCGGGTTTCGCGGCGGCGGCGTCGGCGGCGGCGTGGATGCGGCCGGCCCCGCAGGACGGCGCCCTCCCCGTCGATGCGTCCGTCCGGATCGGTTTCCCGTCGCATCCTCGGATAGCAGCGACTCAAGTCACATCGCCCGACCGTGGCATGCTGTTCCAGGGAGGCCCTCATCGTTCCAGGCTCGACTTCCATGACCGGTGCGATCGCCGTTGGGGGGGGTCGCCATCCGGGGGAGGGGCCGCCAATAGGGAGAAGAGTAGCCATCCGGGGGAGGGGCCAGCATT
>JBFILE010000504.1:0-2736 GCA_041599855.1 Thermoplasmatota archaeon | reverse complement strand
CGGTGGGTGAGGAGGATGTGCCGGATGCCGCCCCTTGCCTCGATGGCGTCGGCCAGCTTCGGGACAAACCTTGGCGCATCCACGAGGATGTTGCCGTCGTCGCGTGCCACGAACCAGCTCGTGGCGCCGAAGGAGTCCCGCGAATTGTAGCCGGTCATGTGGACGCCGGGGGCGACCTCGAACGGGAAGACGCCGGTCGGCGGCTTGTGTTCGGCGGGTGCGCCGATGCTCCCCGTTGGGCAGGCGAGAATGGCACGCCAGGCCATGGTCTCCTCGGCCGCGGTCCGGGGCGGGCGCAGGAAATGGCTCCTGCCCCGGGCATCCGCACCGATGAGTCCGGGGGCGAGGAGGCGAGCGACATCGCAATCGAAGCATGTCGTGTCCACGAACCAGCCATCGCCCCGGTCGGCGGGGTTCGTGCGGCTGCGGTCGGCCATGGGAACGGCATGGCCGCGGCCTTGGATAAACGGTGCCCGCGGGTCGCGCGGAACTCGGCCGCCGGGCCCGCGTCGGGGCCCGGACAAGAACGTCCTACCGGCCAACGACGGCGGCCGGGTCCACGAGGATCGCGTGGTACGTGTCGTACTCGAATGCGATCTCGACGGAGAACGTGCCTTGGCTGAGGCTGTTGTCGGTGACGTCCACGCGGACATCCCAGTCCCCCGTGCCGAGGGCGTTTCCATAGGCTGCTGCGAGGCCGGCGCGTGCCGCGGTGGGGCTCGACGCATCCGTAGCGGCCACGGCAGGGAGCGCTTGGATGGGGATGGCGACCTCCATTGTGGACTGGCCAGCTCCGGGGCCGGCCGCGAGGGTGCCGGTCACGTCCTTCGTGAAGTTGTCGGGGCCGGTCACCGTGAGGGAGATGGAGGCGCCGTTCGGCGCGCGGGGTCCCGGGTGGGTGATGGTGGCGCGGACGCGGACCTCGCTCAGGTTCACCTCGGACGCAGGGAACGACCCGGCCGAACTGCCGGAGCCGGTGAAGGATTCCGTCTTGGGTTCGAGGGCCCGCGTGTCCGTCTCCCATTTCACGTCGTACGTGCGGAGGGTACCGTCGCCTTCTTCGAGGACGGCGGCGCCTGCGACGGCCGCGCCGAGGATGAGGAATCCGGCGAGCGCGACCATCAGGTCCGTCTTCTGCATGGCTCCCTATCCACGGAGGCCTATTTAGAGGGTGAGGAGGGGGCGGGCCCGCCGTGCCGCCGGCGTCGCGGCCGCGCGGGTTCAGCCCCGCCAGAGGAACACTTCGGCGTCCCCGCCGCTTCCAGCGCTCACGAACACGACGCGACCGCTGTTCGCGTGGGGCATGGTGGCAAGGAGGGTGCTCGGACTGAGCTGCTGGAAGTTGTTCCCGTCGAGGTCGCCGTAGTAGATGCTGAACGTCCTGCCTTCGCTGTCCGCCCAGGCGATGTTCCGGCCGTCGAGGCTCGGGTTCGCCCGCGACGGGCCACCCATCGTGAGTTCCCGGCGGTCACCGCTTGCGAGGTCATGGAGGAAGAATCGGCGGGCGCGTTTCTGGGGATCCGGGTCCTCCTGCAACTGCTCCCACACCACGAGGTTCCCGTCAAGGTCGTAGGCTCCCGGTGCGAGGCGGGTGCCCACGTTCTCCCACCACGGGATCACGGTGCGGTTGCCGGTCTCAAGATCGAGCACGGTCAGCCGTTGGGCATCGAGCGGCTCGCCGGGTCGGAAGGATTCGTCCGCGACGAAGATCATCCGCGAGCGATCGATGATGGGATTCGTGTGGCGGAGGGTGTCGCCCGTGAGGCGGTGGGAGATCCCCCGCGCCTCCAGGTCGTACACCACGATGTCGCGGGTGCGGGCCTCCGGGTTCCACTCGATCCACGCGACCCATTGGCCGTCGATCACGGGGAACGTGAATTCGCCCGTCCCGTTGGTGAGCACCTGCTCGAACCCGGTGCCGAGGTTCCGGTGACGGATCTCCCAGCGCCCCCCGGACCCCTCCGCGGACTGGTTCCGCGCGTCCATCCAGACGATGCCACTTCCGTCGGTGTGCGGCCGCTGCTGGAAGGAGTTCACGCCCGTGATCCGCTTGGCGACCGGCGGGTCCTCGGAAACGTCGCTGATGTACACGCGGGAATCGGGGGCGCGTCCGCCTTCCCAGACGACGATGTTCCCGGCAAGGACCGGGAACTGGTCATCGCGGGAGCTTGCGCGGCTCACGTTCACCGGCAGGTCGCTCGTGCCGAAGGGTCGGCCGAGGCATCCTGCGAGGACGGATGCGGTGAGCAGGATCCCGAGGAGGATGATGGCACGGTGGCGCAATCGGTCGTCCATGCGCGGCGCGCGGCGGGATGCGGCGAGGAGCCTTGATGTGGGGGCGGGAGCGCGCACGGGACCCTTCGAGGCGAGGTCGCGGCTCATAATCCTTCCCATCCCACGCCGGTGACTCCCATTCCAAGGGTGGGACGGACCGGCTGCGGGTGGAGCCACATGGGGGGCAGGGCCCGGAACGGAACGGCACGGCGCGGCACGGCAAGGCAAGGAATTGCTGGGCGCTGGAGGGAACCGGCTTCCAGTGGGAGGAATCAAGCGCCTTCCGACCGATGCCCGGGCATGGGTTCCCGACGCGGGTCAAGTGCGGAGCGGATCGGCGAGGAACTGTTGCGCGTCCGCGGGTTCGACATCGAAGCCTCCCACCACGTGGTCTCGGAAGGGGACGGAAAGATTGCGGAGATCGATTTCCTGGCCACCCGTGATGGCACCAGGTACGCCGTG
>JBFILE010000503.1:0-2740 GCA_041599855.1 Thermoplasmatota archaeon | reverse complement strand
CACCGTACTCTCATCGACACCGGCCAGCTGCGCCAGGCTGGCGCAGCTGCGCACGGCATTCTGCAGGCCGGGTTCGCCGGTACCGGCGTTGGCATTGCCGGTATTGGTCAACAGGTAGCGCACAGGGCCGCTCACGCGCTTCTTGGCCAGAATCACCGGCGCGGCGCAGAAGGCGTTGAGGGTGAACACCCCGGCCACGCTGGAGCCTTCGGCGCAGCGCATGACTACCACATCCTTGCGCCCGGGGCGCTTGATGCCGGCCGAAGCGATGCCCAGCTCGAAACCTGGAACCGGGTGCAGGGTAGACAGCGGGCCAAGACCAACAGCCATAGGGTGTGCTCCTTGAGGGTTTAAAGTGCCGCGCCGCCGGGCACGAGCGAATTCGATGGTAAAACGCACCGACGCATCACCGCGGTCCATCACCTGAGCGATGGGATCGGTCGCGACACGTTCGGGGAGTTGGCTGTCCGTCGGGGGGGCCATGCCCGCGAGTGCGGGAACTGCTGCGAGCATGATGGCCGCGCAAAGGATCCCGACGAATACGTGATTGAGCCTCACGGTGACCGCTCCCTTTGATGGGCGGAGTGGGCGAGGACCGGCTAAAGGTTTGCGCTCCCACGTTGACGGGTCACACCGCAATTGAAGCGGGACGTTGACGGCGCCGATGCCTTGCTCCCGCCGCGCCATTCCCAATGCGCGGTCCATCGCTTCCGCTGCCCCATTCCCAATGCGCGGTCCATCGCTTCCGCTGCCCCATTCCCTGTACCGGATGGCTTGGGTGCCCCACGACGTCGACGGGCGGGCCACCCCCCCTTCCCCGGCCCCCCTATTTAGCCAGCCCTCCTACAAGCTCCCGATGAGCACGTCCACGTCCACGATGGTCTCCGGCCCGATGATGACGCCGGACCCGGCATCCTCGTACGCAGCGAGCGACGCTTGGCCGACCACGAACAGGCTCGTGCCGATGGCATCCGGAATCAGGAGCGCGTCCCGCGCGTGGAGCGACGGGTAGGCGGTCCCGAGGATGCATGTGTCGCTCCAGCGCACCGTGGCCGGTGCCGAGCCCGTGAGCACGGTCCACGAGGGCGTGAACGCCTGCCGCGTGGGCTCCGCGTAGTCCTTGACGAGGATGGTCCCTGCGGGCCATGCGCCGCTCATGGGGCTCACGGTGAGCGAGCGGCCTTTCGCGTCCGCGGATTCACAGATGCTGCTCGTCTCCTGGTTCGGGTAACCGGGCCACGGGAACGGCGCGTTCGTGCACGCGTTCGCGGCGGCATCGAAGTCCGCGGTCGCGGTGTCGCAGACGCGGCCCACGTGCGCATCGCCGTTCGTGTCCTGCCAGAGGAGGAGGAAGCTGTGGAAGGTGAAGAGGTTCGTCGTGCCGCGGGAGCCCCGGTTCGCGCCGACAGGGTCCGTGTGCGCGACGAGGTTCGTTGAGGGGCCGCTCACGGCGGCACCGGACGTCCCGTAGTTCGGAACCATGCAGCTCACCGTGACGCTCTCCTCGACCGAGGTCGAGGGGACGGTCGCGTAGCCGTTGACGCACGCGGTGTTCCGCGCGAAATGGTCGAAGTACAGGTGCTTCCCGTCCGTGTACCCGGGGTACGCGTTCCCGCCGCCGATGCGGTCCGGGATGCCGTCGAAGAGGGCGCGGCCGCCGAAGTCGTCGTACACGGTGTTGGGTTCCTTGAGGTAGGGCGCCTCCACGGTGTGCCGCGTCGTGCTCACGGGGTCTGCGCCCGCGGCGCCTTCGCCCACCATCGCCGTCGCATCCTCCCGGATCGTTGCGAGGGCGCGGAGCATTTCGTTGACGGGCTCGGCGCCGGATGCAAGGGTGCCGTTTGCGGCGGTGATGGCGCTCACGTACAGGCTCTCCACCTCGGGGCTCAGGCCCGTGTAGTGGTCCACGTCGTAGAGGGCGTTCGGGTCGTCGAGACGATACCCGGGGTCCCAGTTGGAGGACGGGAGCGCGTCCGCGATGACGAGGGTCTGGATGGTGACGAGGAAGCCGCCGTCCCACGTGCGCAGGTGGACGCCGCTCCAACCCTGCTCGGGGTTGTCGAGGCGCGTCCGGTCCTCCATGGCGAACACGTTGGATCCGGGGACGTTCGCGTTCTGCGTGCTGCCGAGGCCCGCGCTGTACGTGCTGGTCATGCGGGGCAGGATGTACGCAATCATGGGCACGGTCGCGCCGGTCGCGTGGCCACGCCACTTGAACTCATCCGGGGCCGCGCCCGCGGCATCATGGATGTCGTCGATGACGCCGTCGCCGTCCAGGTCGTACCATTCGCCGTACCACGCGGCAAGGTGCTGCTGGGCGGGGAGGATGATGTCGGAGCGACCGGTGAGGTCACTTGCGAGGGAGGAGCGGAATTCGGTGCCCGCCTCGATGGTGCTTCCGGTGTTCCGGTCGCGCACGCCGACGAAGGTCGCAAGGCGCGCATCGAGGAAGAGGGATCCGTCGCCGGGTTCCCGGCCGGCGGGCGACACCTGGTTCGCGACGCCGTGGAGGGTGTTCCCGGCCTTCTGGATGACGGCGCCATCGTCCTCGGTGGTGGCCCCGGCGTGGGGGTCCCGCAATTCGTAGTAGGTTGCCCAGTGCGAAGCGGCGCCCGCCGGAGCCATCATGACGACGGCAAGGAGGAGGACGGGCAGGAAACGGACGGGGGACACGAGGGACATGACGGGCAGGCTCCGCCTGCTACGTGGTCGGGAGACCTTTGAAGGTTTTCCCTCCCCT
>JBFILE010000502.1:0-2749 GCA_041599855.1 Thermoplasmatota archaeon | reverse complement strand
CCGTTCGCCCGCTGGATCGTCTCGTTCCGGCTCGGCAGGACGCCGAGGCCGAAGATCATGGGCTCCTGCCCGATGAGGTCCGTCATGTTGCGACGGAGGTCGAGGGTGAAGTCGATGCACATGCCGGACCCGGTCCCGCCGCCGAAGGCGTTCAGGATCACGAACATGAAGTTGTTCGATTGCGTCTTCTGCTTGAGTCGGCGGACGACGCCGTTGATGACCTCGAAGATGCGCTGCTTGTGGACGTGGTGCATCGCCTTCCCGGTGATGCGCTGCATGCCGCAGCCGCCGCCCGCCTTCGGCCGATATTCGCGGGGAAGCCACGGGACCATGGTCTCCGTGATCTTCTCCTCGGGCGCGCCAAGGTAGATGCGGTTCGGCTCAGGCACATCGCGGAAGGCGGAGAGGGCGATCCGGTCCGAGTCGATCGCAACGAAGTCCACGGAGTCCGGGATCTTCCCGGTCTCCTTCAGGTAGCGGGACACCTCGTTCACGAGGCGGGAGCCTTGGCCGCCGAGGCCGATGAGGACGCGGTTGATGTCGTCCTGGAGGTCGATGGTCTGGATGGGGATCGCGACATCGTCGTCATCGTCCCCGAGGATCTCCATGATGTCCGCGCCATCGGCGTCGGGGTCGCCGCCGTTGTCTGCGTCACGGTCATGGCCGCTGGCCGCGGTCGATTCGTCACCGTCGTCGATGACGCCCATGGGGAGGGGCTCGTCGTCCACGACCTCCGTCGCGAACGTCGTCTCATCGTCGCGGCTCACGAGCTCACCCCCGCTGATCGCGCGGCGCGGATGGCACTGTTCTCGAAGGCGATCGCCGCGCCCACCATGAGGAGGACGAAGAACGTGCCGAATCCGAGGAAGAAGTACGTGAGCGGCTCCCAGGCCGTGCTCGTGTCGGTGAAGAAGAAGAGGTAGATGGCGCCGCCGATGATGTTGGCGAGGACGCCGGGTGTGATCGAATGCATGGCACCGTCACGGAGGGCGAGGAACACGTCGAAGCCGTCCATCTCGCCGGCAACGACCTTCCCACGGAGGCCGAGGGCCATGATCAGGAGGAACAGGAGCCCGGACGCGAAGAAGGCGTAGGTGAGGTATTCGAAGACGGGATAATCGAAGTCCTCCGCTCCCACGACGACGGCGAAGAAGATGCCTGCGAACAGGAGCGAGGTGCTCCCGATCACGAACATGAAGGACATTCCGGAACGTTCGGCCAGCGGCAACACCTCTCCTCGATTGGCTTCGATCCCGGGTGAGCGGCTATATACGTTCCGTTCCCGCGCGAATGACGGGGCGGCGTGGGAGCCTGCTCGTCCTCCGCGGCAACGGAAGGGGCGGGCAGGCCGGAACGCGAGGGCAACAGGCTCCGGGGGCGACAATGGGAACGTCGTCGGGCGGGGCTTAAGGTTTGCTGCGGGGCGCGGCGTGGCGTCGGTGGCCGGCTCCGACGGGCTCGACCGGTCGCGCGCCTTGGCCATGCGCGGGAAATCGATCTCAATCCAGCGGGAAGCGATCGAGCATTGCGACAAAATGAGGGGACGCAAGCGCTCGTCCCGGTCCGAGCACGCGCCCCGCGCGGGTGCCCAGCACCCCGTCATCGGTGAGGAGGATGCACGCGCCTGCTTCGCGCTGGGCGAGTTCGACGTAGGCGGCGTCGTAGAACGTCAAGCCGAGGGTCTCCACAAGGGCTCCGGTCCGGGACCCCGTTTCCACGGCGTCGATCGGCGTGTCGAGGTCGACATCGGCGAGCATTCGCGCGAGATGGCCGTTGCGCGTTGCGGGATCCGGTCCGAACGAGTCCGCCGCCTTCCGATGGACGACTTGTCCGATCTCCCAGAGCGCGAGAAGCGGAGCCTTGACGGGCCAGCGGGCCATCGCGCCCGCGAGCGCAGTCAATGCAACGGACCACCCGGGATCGCTGCGGTCGTATGCGCGGACGAGTACACTGGCATCGACCACGACGGACTGCGGAATGTCGTCCGCCTCGGGGGTCGACGGGGGCGGCGTCGTCAATGGTCATCCCTTTCTTCGCGGATGAGCTCGACCGCAGACTTCGGCAGGGTCACGGCGTGGGCTCGGGCATCCTTCTCCCACCGCTCGGCCAAGGCTCGCCTGGCCGCGCGTTCGAATGCTTCGCGGCCGAGTTCGTTGGGATTGATGCCGGCCTGGCGGAGACGCGCAAGCATTTCGGCGGGTTCGCGGAATTGCACGACTTCACTGGCCATCGGTTCGTATACGGCTTCTGTATACAAAGAACTTCTTCTCCTGCGCCGGGCTGCAGGCGGCTGGCCGCGACATCGCCGGGGTCTGACCATGGCATTTGTCCCCCTTGAGCCAACAGGGGCCTGATGATCCCTGCCGAAAGAACGGGTCCGACGGCGAACCGGGGGCACACGCCCACCATCCGCCCAGGCCGAAGCTTACTGCCCCAGATCCCACTCGAAGAACCCGCGCCCGGTCTTCTGCCCGAGCCGTCCCTCGGCCACCATGTCCCGCAGGATCTGCGGCGGGTCGAACCGGGAGCCCAGTTCCCGGGCAAGGTGCTGTGCGATGGCGAGGCGCACGTCCAGCCCGACGAGATCCGTCAGCCGGAGCGGACCCATCGGGTGGTTGTAGCCGAGGGTCATCGCCTTGTCGATGTCCTCGGCACTTGCCACCTTCTCCTCCACCATGCGCATGGCTTCGAGGCCGATCGCCACGCCGAGGCGACTGGACGCGAACCCGGGCACGTCGCGGACGACGAT
>JBFILE010000501.1:0-2760 GCA_041599855.1 Thermoplasmatota archaeon | reverse complement strand
GAGCGTCGGCCACTTCCTCGACTGGGCTGCCGGCGCCCTCGCGGAATCCGACGACCCCCTGGCATTCCTCCGGCACATGCATGCGGACATCTGCGGGAACCCGAGCGCCCGGTGTGCGGTGGATCTCGCCATCCATGACCTCGTGGCGCGGGAGCGCGGCATCACCGTCCGCGCCTTGCACGACATCCCGGACCCCGGCTCCGAGGCGGTGCCCGCCGGCATGACCGTGAGCCTTGCCGCCCCCGATTCCATGGCGGAGGAGGCGCGCGCCTATGTGGCCCGCGGCTTCCGCATGCTGAAGGTGAAGCTCGGCGGGAGCCCGGACGAGGAGGCGGCACGCATCCGCGCCGTCCGCGGCGCCGCCCCCGACGGCCGCCTCACGGTGGACGCGAACCAGGGCTGGTCGCGAAGCCTCGCGCGATCCCTGTTCCCGGTGCTGCACGACGCGGGGGTCGAACTCGTCGAGCAGCCGGTTCCCGTGGACGCCATCGATGCCCTCGTGGAACTCGCGCGCGAGAGCCCGGTTCCCGTGTACGCGGACGAGGCCTGCCACGACATCCTGGACGTGGAACGTCTCCTCAAGAAGGGATTCCCGGCGGGGCGTGCGGGCGTGAACCTGAAGCTGCAGAAGACCGGCGGCATCCTGCCGGCGGTGGAGGCGGCGCGGCTCGCCCGCGACCATGACCTCAGCGTCATGATCGGGTGCAACCTGGAGACGGGCGCAGGAATCGCTGCCGCCGCCCAACTCCTCGGGTGGGTGCGCCATGCGGACCTGGACGGGAACCTCCTCCTGAAGGCGGACCCGTTCGCGGGGTATCGCGCCGAGGGAAGGTGGCTCGCCGCGCCGGCGGGGCCGGGACTCGGCGTGGCGCCTGCCGCGGCGTGGACCCCGTTCCCCGACGGCTGGCCCGAAGGGGAAGGGGCGGATCAGGCGTAGGCGACGCGCCTCAGAGGGCTCCCGGGTACACGTCCACGTCGGTCACGGCTTCGTTCTCGATCGAGATTCCGGTTCCCCCGAGCTTGTACTCGTCGAGGAATGCGTGGGTCGTGACGGTGAGCCCGGGTCGAGCACCTTCATCGAGAAAGACCAGCGCGTCCCGAGAGCGAAGCTGGAAGGGGTCCTGCGGGGTGGCGAAACGCACGCAGTCGGGCTGCCACCAGAGATCCACGCTTGAGCGACCTTCAAGGGATTCGACCGTGACCTCGGGAGCGTGCGCGCCGAGTTCATGGGTGTTCCGGATGACGTACGCGCGACCGAATTCTCCAGTATCGGCAACCACGCTGATGGGGAGACCGATGGCGTCGACCTCGTCGCACAACACGATGGCTTCCCCATCGAGGCTTCGCGCACCGGTGTGGTGCGGCCAAGGGTACGGCGCACGCCGGCACGTATTCCTTTCCGCATCGAAATCGTCGGGATCGCTAGTGTCACATACGTCACCAATGTGGGTGTCGGCGTTTCGGTCGAACCAGAGGAGCGCTGCCGCTTCGAAGGTGAGAACCAGCACCGGTTTCCGCGTATCCGATGGCGAACCGCCGAGCAGATCTGCGTTCACGGCTTGGAGCGATTCGAGGTCGGAGCAAACCGGGCGTTGTGCGGTGCCAATGCTCGTGGTGGGCACGTTTGCCGCGAACCCGGTGCAAAGGTGTTCCCGACCGAACGCATCGAAGTACAAGTGATAGCTGTCCAAGTAGCCCGTGTATGAATTATGGGGGCCGAAGCGGCCACCGATGCCTCCAAACTCGGCGCGGCCTTCGAAGTCGTCGAACGGCGTGCTGGGTTCCTTCGGGTCCGGCGGAATGACGGAACTCTCCTGGTACGGGTCACTGGCGCGCGCCTCGTTCACATCGTCCCGGGTTTCGTTCACGATGGCTGGCGTGTGATCGCGAACGTAGGCGGTGAGCGTTGTGACGAACCCGTCCGGGTTCGTATCCTGCACGAGCCGCGCGGTCGCAAGGTAAAGTGTTTCCACGTCGCCGCTCAACGATTCGTAGACGTCCACGTCCACGAGGCCACTGCCGTCTTCGAGGTCGAATCCGCGGATGGTGCCGGTGCGCGGCGTGGCGTCCGCGATGACGATGGTCGTGATCTCGGTGAGGAGGCCGCCGTCCATGGTGGTGGTGAAGCCACCGGTCCACCCCTGTTCGGGGTTCGAAAGCTCGGTTCGGTCGAGGAGGTTCGTGCGAAGCGCGCGGTCGGTCTTGCCGAACGCCGCGAAGTTCCCGGGGAAGGGGAATCCGTAGCTCACGGGGACGACGAACATGGCGACGGGCACGGTTTCCCCGGTGGCGAGGCCGCGCCATCGGAATTCGTCCGCCGGACACGCATCGCCGCAGTTGGAATCGTGGAGGTCGTCGATGACGCCGGGGTTCGCGAAGTCGTTCCATTCGCCGTACCACGCTGCGACGTGCTGGGGTCCGGGAAGGAGGAGTTCGGGTCGGTTCGCGTACGTGCCGCCGGGGCCGCCGGCGAAGACCGTGGTCCCGTAGGCGGCGAAGCCTTGCCCCGTGTAATCGGTGGCGGGGCCGACCTGGCTCCCGGCGCGCGCATCCAGGAACAGGGTGCCGTCACCGGGTTCGTGCCCGACGAGGCTCACGCGGTTCTCGATGCCGTGGAAGGGGTTTCCACCCATGTCGACACGCTCGTGGTCGGGCTCAAGGGTGCGCGCCACGTACTCGTCGTCAAGTTCGTAGTAGGTGGCCCAGTGGGACCCGGACACGGTAGGGGCGATGAGGAAGGTGATCAGGATGAGGGCGACG
>JBFILE010000500.1:0-2763 GCA_041599855.1 Thermoplasmatota archaeon | reverse complement strand
GCGTGTGTGGGGGCCCGGCCCAGGTCCTCGGAGCCAGTCTTGGCGGAGGGGTTCTTTGCGAGGTGTGGGTCCAGGGCCCATGTTCCGATAGCCATTCTTTGTAGAGGGGTTTCACGCGTGTGTGGGGGCCCGGCCCAGGTCCTCGGAGCCAGTCTTGGCGGAGGGGTTCTTTGCGAGGTGTGGGTCCAGGGCCCATGTTCCGATAGCCATTCTTGCTGGGGAGGCTTCTTGCGTGTGTGGGGGCCGGGCCCAATGGTCCGGGATCCAGTCTTGGTGGAGGGCTTCTTGCGTGGTGCGGTTCGCCGGCCCATGTCTCCGGAGTCATCTGGGTGAATGAGTGCACGCGTCGCGGTTCACAGACCCATGTTCCGGTAGCCGGTCGTTGCAGAGTGGTCTTTTGAACAGCTGCGGGATCGGGCCAATTTCGGCGAACCGTCGTCGGGGAAGGTTCCCCACGGTGTCGCGGATCCCGGCCCACCTTCGTCCAACCGCATCCGGCCGAAGCAGCGGCCACCGGCCCAGCGGCCCCATGGCGTGCGCGGAATTCGTGCGCCCGTTCCGTCTGAACGCCCGTTCCCTGCCATGCCCCGCCGCCCGTCCGATTCCCTCGACCGGGGGGCGTGTCCCTGCATCCTTTCGTCACGCCGCCCCGTTCGCCTTTGCCTTGAACCGTTTCGCTTCCGTCACACAGCCCGGTTGACGAAATTCCACGGTCGGCGTCCTCTTATGCGAGCCGTGTCGGCATCCTCCCTGTGGCCGCCGTGGCCATTTCGGGGCGTTCGGCCCCGTGGACAAGAGGTTAGGACATGCAACGACGCACCCCTTTCGGACGAATCCTGTTCGGTATCTTGACGACTCTCGCATTTCTCATCGTGGCACCCACGGGTGCTGTCGCCCAATCCGCGACGGGCGAGGAAGTCTCCGCCGCGAATGGCGTGGACGCCGCATTTGCCGCGCTTGTCACGGCTCTTGCCGACTGCCGCAGTGCGACCCAGGCAGAAGGTGACGTGGGCGCGTTCACGGGATGCATGGCCGCGAGTCTCGGCGCCATGTCCGCAGGGGCCTCGGCCGCAGCTTCGGCTCCCGCCTTCGCGGATGCGCAGGCAACCGTGGATGCCGTGGCCGCGAGCGAGCCGGTGAACGATTCCGGCAATGCGGCGGCCGGCTCCGGTGGCGGGAACGCGACCGAAGAGATGAGCCCGGCGGACGAGCGCGCGGCCAAGCGTGAGGCCCGCCACGCGCGCATGGATGCCCGCCGCGCGGAGATGGAAGCCCGCCAGGCGAGTCTCCGCAGCCGCGTCGACGACATGCTCGACCGCGACTGATCCAGCCCAGCGAGCCCGGACCGCCGGTTCGTCGGCCGGTCCGGGCCGGGTTTGGAGCCGGGGGGTGTTCCTGCTTCGGGAGGGCCGCCCGACCTTACCTGTCCCGCGTGTCGTCCGGCACCCGGACGCCTTCATTCCATGCCATTCCGTTCCATTCAGATCCAATCCCATTCCAGTCCATGCCATTCCCTCGCCGCCTCGACCTCGATTCACAGACCCAATCCCATTCCCGATTCCTTAGGTGATCCATTGACAATCCGAATCCATCCCATCCTCCCGGTCCTTGCCGCCTTCGCCCTCATGGGGGTGGCGACCAGCGCCCTCGCGGATCCGATCCCTGACCCTGCCCGCGGGCCTGCCGACGCATGGGCCGATGGCACCGGTCCAGCATCGGCCGTCGAAGACGAGGCCCGCGCGTTCCGAGAAAGCATCCGCGCCCTCTCCGGCGAGCATGCGCGGGCCCTCCGCGGCATTGCCGCCGACTCATTCGGACCCGACCACGATTCCAACGCGACTGCGGCCCGCGTGAACGCGACCATGGCGGACGGTGCCGATGACCTGAACGCCACCTATCAGGCGTCCAAAGCCACCATGGACGATGTATTCGCCGGCCACCGCGAGCGTGTGATGGATGGGATCCGCGCGCGCATGGCCGAGATCTGAGGCCAAGGCTCCGCGCAAGGAACGGCCGGGGCCAGCGGTCCCATTCCCCGCCCGGCCCCGTCGCGCCCAAAACGCTGAAATCGGGGAGCCATCCTGCCGCGAACGTGATCGCTGCTCGCCCTTCCCCGCTGCTCGTTCTTGTCGTCCTCGGGGCCACGCTGCTTGCTGGCTGTGCGGACCCGATCCCGGCGGCCAGCGCGGTGTCGGACGACGTGGCTGCCGACGTCACGGTCGCCATGATCGACAACGTCTTCGAACCCGCCACGATCGAGATCGCCATCGGCGACGTGGTCCGCTTCGAGAACCGCGGCCAGCTCCCCCACAACGTGTACGCGCGCGACGATTCATTCCGAACGAAGAACGCCCAGCCGGGGGAGAGCGTGGCCCTGGAATTCGTGCGCGAGGGCGAATTCCCGTACCTTTGCTCCCTGCACCCGAAGATGACGGGGACGATCCGCGTGGTCGGAGATGGGGCAGCAGATCAGCCGCCCCTTGGGAACGGAACCGCGTGAGGCCGGAGTTGCCCCGGCAAAGACAGGGGTGATGGGCCTTCGCCGCGGCGGCGAAGCAATCTGCGGGAGGCACGTCCCCCGAGGCTCTCCGGGCGTGCCGGCCGACTCCCGCCCCACCGCCGGGCGAAGGGGGCCATGGGGTGAGGCCCCCGCGAACCCCACCCCTTCCACCCCGGGGATGCCAACTTGACAGAATCGCGCGGATCGCGAGGGGTGGGTGAGACAGTTGGGGCCCCCACCAGCCCACCCCCGGCGCGCCTCCG
>JBFILE010000499.1:0-2766 GCA_041599855.1 Thermoplasmatota archaeon | reverse complement strand
GGACCCCCTTTCGATGGAGAGGATCGTGGCGCCGGACCGTTCGCGGAGGCGGAGATCCTTCAGCGTCACGTACGCGGTCGCGCTCCCCGGGTGCACCTGGTGCTCCATCACGTCCATGCCCCACGGGTACCGTTCCTTGATGCGGTTCAACGCGCGCGACGGCATCGCGTCCGCAGGCGCCCACAAGGCATCGAGGGCGCGCTCCATCCCCTGGTACGCCCGCCCCAACTGCCCCCATGAGAGGTACGCGGCGGCGGATAGGATGATGGCCGCAGGCACGAGCCACGCCACCTCGGGGAGCGCGAACGGATGCGCGTCCCACGCGAGGGCGAACGCGGCCACGAGGAGGCCGACGGCCGCGACCATGGCCGCGACACGGGCAACGATCCTCGGTGCCTTCAGGATCGCGTCGTTGCTCGCCATCACATGGGGCGCCATCGCGTGGCGGTTCGCGCGAACGCGCGCGAGGGATTCCACGCTCTTCGTGAAGGCGTAGAACAGGGGCAGGCCGGCGAGGACGACGAATCCGAGGGCTGCCGTCCGCTCCGCGTTCGACACCCACCCGGCGCCCGCCGTCCACGCGCCCACATCGACTTCCCGCGTCACCCACGCGCTCGCACCCGCAGCCGCGAGGAGGAGGCCGAGAAGCCAGCACGCGTAGATGAGCACCCGCGTCCGCGTGCCGCGACCATCGGCTTCGAACGCGGGCGCGCGCCTCAGGAGCTTCCGCACGCGGGCCTGGTAGCCGTGGGTGGCGTCGCGGACGGCTTCGGGGATCGTCCGGGTGAACCTCCGGATGATGCCTTCACCGCCGCGGACGAGGTACGGGTTCACGAAGCTCGTGAGCACGCACACGGCGACGGCGACGGGGTACAGGAAGTCGCTGATGACGCCGAGGCTCGCGCCCATGGCGGCGATGATGAAGGAGAATTCACCGATGACCGCGAGGGTGAACCCGGTGCGTCCCGCATCCGACGGCCGCGTGCCCGCGATGATGCCGCCGATGAAGTTCGTCAAGATTTTGCCGAGGATCGCGACCGCGGTGATGAGGAGGACGGCGCCGCCGTGGTTCCAGAGGACGCGGACGTCGATGAGCATGCCGACGGCGACGAAGAACACGGCCGTGAACATGTCGCGAAGGGGAGTGATCTTGTGCTCGACGCGTTCCACGGCGCGGGACTCCGCGATGATGGCGCCCATGATGAAGGCGCCGAGGGCCATGGAGAACCCGAGTTTCACGGCCACGAGCGCATACCCGAGGCTGAGGCCGACCACGGTCGTGACGAGGACTTCCTCCACGTGGAAGCGGCTCACCCAGTCGATGAGGCGGGGCACGAGGACGAGGCCGACGGCAAGGCTCACGGCGATGAAGACGCCGACGTTCAGGAGGACTCCCGCAGCGAGGACGCCGCTCAAGGTGCCGGCGGTCGCAAGGGATTCGAGGAGGGCGACGAGGACGACGGCCGCGAGGTCCTCGATGATGAGGATGCCGAAGACCGCGGTCGCGAACCCTTCGCTCATGCGGCCCTGCTCCATGAGGACCTTCACGATGATGACGGTCGAGGAGATGCTGACGATGGCGCCGAGGAAGATGGCGTCCATCATGGACCAGCCGAGGAGGTACCGGCCGGTCCCGTAGCCGAGGAGGAGCATGCCGCCGATGTTGATGGCTGCGGACAAGGCCGCGCCGCCCCCTATTTTCCGGAGCTTCCTCAGGTTGAACTCGAGCCCGAGGGCGAACATGAGGAAGATGATCCCGAAGTCCGCGAGGGCATGGATGTTCCCGAGGTCCGCGACCAGGGAGAATGGCGGCGTCAGGGGCCCGATGACGACTCCGGCCAGGAGGTACCCGAGGACCACGGGCTGCTTCAGGCGGTACGCGCCAATGGTGGCCACTGCTGCCACCACCATCACGACCACAAGGTCCTGCAGGAACCCGAACTCACCCATCCGGCTTCCACATGGGGGGAGATGTGTAGATAAGGGGCGCGATTTCCTCGCGCTGGGGGGGCACGATTTCCTCGCGCTGGGGGGGACGCGATCACGTCACGCTTGGGCGGCCAGATCCTGTGGAGCGGGTGATGGGATCCGTTCGTGCTTGGACGCCCGCTCCTCGTGGGCGATCAGCGCGACTGACGGGGCTCCTGTTGACGAAACCGATTCGGTTCCGGTGGAATGGTGAAACCACGGCAGGCTCGACATGGCCCCGGGCGGCGGGGCGTTTCACGGGTGCAAGCGCCGCGGTCCGGTTTCCGGGTCGTACGTTTGGATCACGTCCACGTGATCCCCGTTGGGCGTGACGCCGCCCATGAGGACGACTTCGCCCCCGTCCACGCACAGCCGGCGCGGGACACGGGAACCGGGAGCGTGATGGGGCTTCGGGTGCAGGTGGTGGTGCTGGTGGCGCCGGTCGTGGAGGCGTCATGGTGGATGCTGCGAGGCGCCGACTCAGGCTGTGAGGGCCGGCGTGTAGGCGCACGGGATTGGAGCCGGTGCATTCCAGTGGGCGTCGGAATGCGGGGGTACTATTCGCCGCGGCCAAGGAATGATGCGGGGTCGGTGAGGGCGGCTACGGGTTGGGCGTAGCGGAGTTGGTGGCGGGGCAGGTACGGTTTTTCGGGTTCGTGGTAGTAGCCGAAGACGTAGGCGATGTGGGGTCGGTTGTTCTTGTCGATGGCGATGCCGGGTTGGAGTCCGTTGGCGTAGCCGTCTTCGTCTACGGTTTCGGTGATCCATTCTCCGTCTTGTTGGGTGGCGTAGCGGAGT
>JBFILE010000498.1:0-2773 GCA_041599855.1 Thermoplasmatota archaeon | reverse complement strand
GGGGACTGGTTCATCGATGGCGTCGCGATGGGTGTCACACTCCGGGGCAGGGGCCGCAGGGGAATCCCGGTACGGCCGTTGGAATCTCGGGCTCGGGCAGGGGGCCAAGTCGCCGGGCAGGCGGCTTCGCAGGACCCCGGATCGTGCGGCACACGCGTGACCGCGCCGCGGGAACCGGGGGGTCCGGGCCGGGTTGGAATCAGAGGCTGCGCCTTAAACCTTCACTTGGGTTTTCGGCGAGAAAACCCAGGGCCCGGTCGCGGCCCGCCACCCGGCATCCCGTGAGCGCCCCAACGGGCCATACAGCCGTCGAAGACAGGGTTCGAACAGTGGTTCACTTCCAGCATTGTACCTGAAGACCCAACCTCCCGCCATCCGCCGGCCGACCCATGCGACAGCGACTCCGACTCGCAGCGGCGACCGGATTCCTTGCGATGGCCCTGCTCCTTTCCGGGGCCACCCTGTTCACCGTGACCGACCACCCGTCGAACCCTTCGTCACGATACACGTTCCGGTTCGACCCCGTGAACCTGGGCTTCGAGGCATGGGATTCGTCCCTGCGCGCCGGGTCCGGCGCATCCATCCCGGTCGATGTGGCGGCGACCAACGTGACCACGGTGGCATTCACCGTGACATGGGGCGATGCCGGAGACGGTGCCACGGCCACGTTCCGCCTGGACGCCCAATCCCCGGCAGGGGTCCATGCGCCGCCGGTGGAGGGAACCGGCGGGACATTGACCCTGCGCGTTCCCTTTGCTGCGCTCCCCGGGGATTTCGTCGTGAATGCATCGTCGGAAGCCGATGCGTGGGCCGCGCTGAACAGCGCCCACCCGGAAACCTCGAACGGCACCGGCACATGGACGGTCCGGGTCACCTACGTATCTGCAGCCGGCGCCGATGGCAATGGCACGGCGGCGCCCGACCGCAGCTATGCCCTCCGGGCGGGGATCGCACGGTACGACGCGAGCCTGCGGTCCACGGAGGCCGTCCCGCCCGCGCCGACCAACGATTCGGCGACGGGCGGCGGAGGAAACGCGACGGCGCCCCCTGATGACAATGCCACGGGGCCGGGTGCGGGAGCCGGCAACGACAACGGCAGCGGAGCCGGCAACGGCACGGCGGATGCCGGAACCGGCACCGCCGGGGGGAACGCAACGGCGGGCAACGGCAACGGGTCCGGAACCGGTACCGGTACCGGTACCGGGAATGCAACGGGGAACGGGTCCGCCGGACAGGGGCCGACCCGGTCGACGAACGGAACCGGATTCCGGTTCAAGGGGCCGGACCCGACGGAAGCACCCACGTTGAACGATGGCGAAACGTCCGCGGCCACGGCGGATTGGGTGACCCTCGGCGCCGCCACGGGCACCGGAATCGTCGCCGGGCTCGCCGTGATTCTTCTTGGACGCCGATTGGCGTGAAGCCGGGCCCATCGGATGAGGATGCACAAGGTGGGGAAGCCGCGGGCCCACGGGGGTGGGGACCCGCGGCAATCCTCATCGGATCGCGTGGACCGGGCGGCGGCGCCGCAGCGGCTGAAGCGGATCAGAAGATCTGGTCCAGGTTCTTCCGATCGATCTCGTCCTCCATCTCGTCCGGCGTCTTCGGGTCCACGCGCGTCGCGTTCGCCGGGATCTTCTTCCCACACTCCGGGCAATGCTTGGTGCCGTCGTAGACCTCGGCCTTGCACTTGGGGCACACGACGAGTTTCTCGGGCGCGATGAGGTCCGCGCCGCAGTGCTCGCAGAACTCCGAGTAGCGGTTCACGGGACCGTTGCAGAACCGGCACACCTTCGAATAGTCGGGTGCGAGGCCGTGTTTGTACGTGTTCTGGAGGGCGATGAAGAACACGAGGACCACGATGACGGCGCCCAACCCGCGAAGGATGAAGGCGCCGGCTCCGAATTCGCCCGCGCGGGCCAGCGGGATCATGGGCCCCACGAGGAGGGTGATCGCGATCCCGAACACGATCTGGCTGATCCGCAGGTTGTTCAGGATCGGGAACCGGTCCGATTGCACGAGGGGCGAATGCCGCTCTCGTTTTCAAGGGTTTTGGACGGGGCTCGTGGCCCCCGCGTTCCGTCCGTGCCGGGCGGTCGGCGGCGGATGGCCCGCCGTCGCGGCATCCCGTGGCACGTTCCCCCTCTCCTGACCCTTGCCGCCGTGCCGCCACGCATGGTCCCGGCGTCCGCAGCCGACCCGCCCCGAAGCGCTCAAATAAGGGGAGTCCCAATGACGGCCGCCCGTCCCGGGCACCCGACTGTGGGAGTAGCCAAGCCTGGTATGGCGCAGGATTGCTAATCCTGTGTCCTTTGGACTCGGGGGTTCGAATCCCCCCTCCCACGCTTTTCAGACCCCTCGTGACGCCGTGATTTGCGGCGGTCGCGCGGCTTCGATTTTGGTGGCGATCGCGGCCTTCGGGGCCCGAATCGCAATTGGGCACGGGATTGATTGTCAGCGGAGGCGCATGGTTGATTCGGGCCTGGAGAATGATCTCATGGCCCCTCGGAAGAAGCCCGTCCTCATCCAGGTTGAATTGGAGAGCGCGCTCACGCGGTTCCGCGCATGGTGTGAACGCGCCCGCGCCGCCCCGCGGTCCAGAAAAATGGACCTGAGTCCTACCACGGCCACCCGCTACGCGGAAGGGGTCCGCGGATTCATGCCGCACGCGGGAACCACCGCCCCGATTCACGAGCAGGCCCGGGCATTCGCGGATTGGCTGGCATACGAGGCCACCGCCCGCCACGCTGCACACCCCTAACCCTCCACTATC
>JBFILE010000497.1:0-2792 GCA_041599855.1 Thermoplasmatota archaeon | reverse complement strand
GGTTTTGCCCACCCGGGCCAACAGGGGGTCGCCCGCGACCGGGTTCGGCAGCCGAACCTCCTCGCATCTCCCCTCCCCAACCTCCCCCACGCCGCGTTTTCCATGGGGCCGTTCGGCGAAGCTTCACTCCCCCGCGCGCCACGTATCCCCGTCGCGCACCGCTCGTCCTTCCTCCTCCAGCTTGAGGAGCACGGCGATGAGGCTCCGCTCCGCAAGGCCCCACGCCATCGGCGGCGTGTCCTCATACGCATCGGGAACCAGGTCCTTCGCGTGGGCTCCCTTCGGGTGCTTCGCGAGGGCGGCGACGATCTTCACCTCGCGGTCCTGCCGGTGGCGGACGAGGGTGTCGATGGCGCGGGCGGCATCCGGGAACGCGGGCCCGTGGGCCGGCATGAGGATGGCGGGGTCCAGGTCGCGCACCTTCCGCAGGCTCGCGAGGTACTTCGCCATGTCCCCCTCCGGCGGGTCGATGACGATGGTGGACACGCCGCTCATCAGGTCGCCCACGAGAACGGCATCGAACCGGGTATCGCGGAAAGCGAGGTGGCCGTTCGTGTGCCCCGGCGTCGCCATCACCTGCAGCTGCCACGGGGACTCCGTCTCATTGTCGTAGCCGAGATCGATCTCGTCGCCGTCCCCGATCACCTGGTCCACGAGTTCCGGGATGTGGTGGCGGCTCATCGCGCTCGCCATGACGGGGGCGCCCACGTACTCGCTCGCCCATTTCGCGCCCCCGACGTGATCGGGATGATGGTGGGTGAGGAGAACGCCGATGAACCGCCGGCCCTCCGCGCGGAGTTCGTCGATGAGGAACTTCAGGGGCACAAGGGCTTCGGCGTCGATGGGCCCCGGATCCACGATGACCATGCGGTCGCTGCCGAGGACGTAGCAGTTCGTGGACGTCGCCGGCGGCAGGGTGTGCGTGGCAAGGGGCAACGCATAGATGCCGGGATGGAACTCGATCCGGAAGCGCTCATGATGGGGCTGCCCGTCGGTCGAAGCGGCCTTCGCCGGCGCCCCTTCCGGACCGTGGTCGCGGAGGAGCTTCAGCATGGCAAGGGTCGGGGGCGGGATCTTCATCTCCCACCTGCGGAAGGCGGCGAGGGCATCCGTCGGCTTGAACCACGCACCGTCCACGAGTTCGCCCTGATCGATGACGGGCTCCACGCCCGCAGGCACCTTCGCAAGGTAGA
This sequence comes from Thermoplasmatota archaeon, assembly GCA_041599855.1. Classification (GTDB taxonomy): domain Archaea; phylum Thermoplasmatota; class SW-10-69-26; order JACQPN01; family JAJPHT01; genus JBFILE01. The sequence goes on along the minus strand of JBFILE010000497.1, from coordinate 1,599 downwards.
ATTGGGTATCGTACCGGACGGGCGCGAATTCGGGCGTCAACAATCGGCCGCACGGCACGAGGCTCTCCTCGGTGAGGACGAGCTGCGTTTCTTCCTCCAACTCGCGCAACGCGGCGCTCCGGAACGGCGCAAGCTCGTCCCCGGTGACGGCCTCATCGGCCTTGTCCAAGGTCCCGCCCGGGAATGCCCAGTAATCGGGGAAGAACCGGACTTCCGCATTCCGTTTCACGAGGTACACCGCGCCATCCCGGAACGGGATGACGGTGCTCGCACGGCGGATCCGCGCTGACATCGGGGGTGCGATGGCGGGCAACGTGTAAAATGTCGTGGGCCGCGCGAGGCGGCGCTTCCCACGGGGGCGACATCACCGCGGCGGCGGCCCACCGCCCCCAGGCCCACCCCCACCCGGTGGCCCGCCGCCTCCGGCATCGTAGTTGCTCGCATCCGCCACCCCGCGATAACAGTACAGGAAGTACGGGAATCCGAGGTCGCCGTTCCCGTTCGTCATCGTCGAGTGGTACGCGTACGTCCCTTCCGGGAAGTCAGGCGTCGCCGTCCAGTGCCCGTTGCACTCGTCAAGGTCCCCGAGGCCTTCGACGAACTCGTAGTCCGCGATGCCGCCGCTCCCGGTCATGCCGTCCCGGAGCCGGTAGCTGCTCGTCATCTCCTTCACGGTGCCGTCCGCGGCGTACCCGAAGGACCCGTAGAGGGGGTACCCGTCGAAGGCGAACCCGATGACCTTGGAATGCTCCGAGGAATCCACCTTCGCGAACGCATACGCATCCCAGCCTTCGTCCTCAGCGTCGGCGCCGTGCCAGTGGATGCAGTTCGCGTCCGCATGGTAATGGTACTGGCCGCCGGGGCCGGCATGGGCGTGGCAGAGGCCGAGCCAGATCGGCTGCCGGTCCTCCACGTACTGCCCGGAATGGGCCGCGACCGCGTCCCCGCCCGGGCCGTCCTCGGGCCCGTAGATGGCGGCACCGTTCACGGCAACCGCGATGGGCCCTCGGAGGGGGGCCGCCTCGAAGGAGCCGTCCGTGTCGTTCACTGGCGTGAGCGGCAGGTTCCACGTGTAGTCGCCTTCCGAGGCGCAGCAGCCGGGGCCGCTCTCAAGGTCATGGTTCGGGATTCCGGAGGATGAGATCACCATGGAATTTGCGTCGAAGGCCACGTCCACGCGGCAGGTGAGGCCGCCTGCGGCAGTCGTGTTGGCGTCGTCCACCTCGACCTCATGGCCGTTCTGGCAGAGCCAGAGTGCAGTCAACGCGGCCTTCCGCTCGGCATTCGCATCAGCGTTCGGGTCATCCCCGTGGGGGACGCTGCCGGTGCCATCGACAGGATCGTTCACGGTATCGGGAGCGTCGTCCACGGGGCCCCCCTGGACGCAGCCCGCGAAAAATGCGCAGGCCATGGCGAGTGTGAGGAGAGCGACGGAAGATCGGGTCACCGCCGGGACTGGGCCTCACCTGTGAAAGAGTCAACGGAACGCCATCGATCATCAAGCACGAACGACCTTCAGAAAGATCGATCATGAGGCACGAACGACCTTCAGAAAGATCGATCATCAGGCACGGGTGGGTCGCTGTGCGACCCACCGGG
>JBFILE010000496.1:0-2803 GCA_041599855.1 Thermoplasmatota archaeon | reverse complement strand
GCCCGCCCGCCCCACGACGACGACGGACGACGCCCGCCCGCTCCACGAAGACGACCACGAAGACCACGGGCGCCCAGTCAACCGCCACGCCGGCCGCCTTTTCCCCCCACGACGGCCACGCCATTCCCCCGAACATTGAAACGCGAGTGCTGCCCTCGCCGCGTCGTCCATGTCCGGCCATCGCCACCCCCCGTCCCACGCCCGCGCCCTCGTGACGGCGGCCAAACGCGGCGCCCCCCTCGGCCCCCTCCACGACGAAGCCCGGACCATCGCCGACCCCTCCCACGGCGCCCTCGCCCTCTTCGCCCTCTCCGGCGACCCCCGCATCCGACTCTTCGACGCCGAACGCGAACTCGACGCCGTCATCGGCCTCGTCAAACAAGTCGACCGCGACTGGCGCCGCGCCGAAGTCATCGTCGACATCCTCCAACGCACCCGCCAATGGCGCGGCGGCGGCAAACCCACCAACGACGCCCGAAACCGCTTCCAGGACGCCCTCATCACCCAACTCATGGGCATCCCCCCCGGCGAAGCCCGCGCCCAAGCCATCCAAGGCGCCGCCCGCCACGCCCGCCCCGAACACCTCCGCGCCCTCTGGCGCCTCACCCACGCCAACCCCGGCTTCGAACACGAAGGCGCCAAAGCCATCCTCCGCGCCGTCCCCCACGGCCACGACGCCAACGAAGTCCGCGCCTACGTCGACGCCGCCCGCAGCATCCGACCCCCCCTCGCCGCCGCCAAACTCCTCGGCTACTTCCTCCTCCAAGTCGAAAAAAGCCCACGCGCCGCAAGCCAACGCACCCTCGTCCGCGAAAGCGCCATCGCCGCCGGCTGGGCCATCCCCGACCCCGCCGCCCGCCTCGAAGCCCTCCGCTACATGGCCTCCCAGTTCCGCGCACGCGAAGACCTCGAAGCCCTACACGAAACGATTCCCGCAACCGCCGCAACAGGAGACGCCGCCACCCTCGCCGCCCACCTCCTCGCCACCCTCGGCGGCCGCGCAGACAAACTCAAGGACCGCGAAGCCAGCCTCCGCTGGCTCGAAGAAGGCCTCGCAGCCGCCCACGGCATCGAAAACGCCCCCGACCGCGTCAAGGCGCAGATGAAATTCGCCGACGCATTCCTCCGGAGCGGCTCCGAAGAAGGCGCCCGCCGCGCCCTCGCCGACGCCCTCACCAGCATCGACACGATCCCGGACCCCGAGCACGCCGAAGCCCTCCGCGAACGCGTCACCACCACCATCGAAGGCCTCGACGGCATCACCCGCGAACCCGTGAACCCCGCGCCAAAACCCACCGCGGCCGGCGCGCCATCCGCTGCCGCCGCATCCCCTTCACCCGCGGAAGCCGCCCCGACTGCGCCCGGCTCCAGCGCCGCCCCCCGCGCCGCCCCCGGCGCCACCGCTGTCCTCCCGCCCGTGCCCTCCGGCACCATGCGCCACGTCCTCGCGCTCTACGACACGTACGAAGGCGGCATCAAGAGCACACACCTCCGCGCCATCGCCCGCGCCGCCCCCCTCTGCGCCGCCTTCGGCCTCGACCTCGCCCTCGTCGGATTCCCCACCAAGGACCTTGCGCCCCTCCTCGACGCCGCCGAACGCGAAACCCGCATCGGAGGCGGCGGGCGGCACCTCCGCGCCCTCGCCGACGCCGAACGCATCCACCTCGTCCCCGCCACCCGCGACGCACCCCCCGAGGACTGGGGCCGCCTCGGCATCCCGGTCGCGACCACGAGCCGCCCCGACCGCGCGAAATCCACGGACCTCGCAGGCGCCGCGAAGCACAGCCCCACGGGACGCATCTGCCTCATCATGGGCCTCGGACGCAGCGGCCTCCCCGACTCCCTCCTCGACCAGGCCCCCCTCCACTTCGAGATCACGGGCGCCAATGTGAGCCTCGAAACCGCGACCGCCATGGGCATCCTCGCCGAACGCCTCCGCGCGTTCGCCCAGCGATGACCCGACAAGTCGCGAACCGTCCGGTCCCCCCGGTATGAAGGCCCACGGAACCGGCCCTCGGCCCCTTCACCCCCCACCTCCGGTATGATGCACCGATGCGCATCTCGCCGCACCGAGGAATTGGAATGGGGACACGAATCATCATCGGGACCCTGACGCTCACCGTCGCCCTCCTGGTGCTCGCCGGTGCCGCGCATGCCGCCAAGGACATGCCGCCCGGGCTCGCGAAGAAATGGACCGAACCCGACCAATGGAACAAGGGGCCCGATCATCCCCAAACGCCGCCGGCCGACCCGCCCGCCGGTGCCGCGCCGCCGTCCGACGCGGATGCACCGCCCGCCGAGGGCGACCGTGAACCGGCGCCGGATCCCGCGGCACCGCCGCCCGGCGCCCCATCGACGCCGGCCGTCGAGCCGCCCGCGCCGACGCCCGCGCCCACGCCCATGCCTGCCCCTACTCCGCCCGCCACCGACGAGACCCCGCCGGGATCGCAACCCGACCCCGCAAGCGGGGACGCCACCGGGCCCGATGAAGCGCCCATTGACGGAGGCGCGGACGCCGTTGCCGGAACCACACCCGCAGAATCCTCGTCGGAACCGGAACGCGAGGACCACGCATCCGATACCTTCGACGAATCGATGCGTCCTCCGTTTGCCGAACCCGCCGTCGCCATCCACTCGGGAATCGGACCCACCACCGACGACCCGGGTCTGGACGCGTCATCCGTGAGCGCATCCGCCGCCGCGTTGCCCGGAAACAACCTCGTGACCGTCCTGTCCATCGCAGCCTTCGGCGCCTTCGGAACCGTCGTCACCGTCGCATGCATCGCCGGCCGCCGCGCCCGGG
>JBFILE010000495.1:0-2803 GCA_041599855.1 Thermoplasmatota archaeon | reverse complement strand
CGGCTCCTGCCTCCGGCTCCTGCCTCCGGCTCCTGCCTCCGGCTCCTGCCTTCGGCTCCTGCCGCCGGCCCGCGTCACGGCTCCGCCGCATCCACATCCACCGGCGGCGCCACCCATGCCCCTTCCGCCCACCGCGTCCACCGGAGTTCCCGGCACGCGGAAAGGTACACATCCACAAGGCGGTCCGCCCACCTCCCGGCGTCCACGACTCCGACGCGCGGCGCTGCGGCGGCGAACCCGCGGATGAGGTGGATGCCGCTCGCCAGCTGCCGCTTCGACCCCTTCTCCTTCCCGCGCCGTGCATTCTCGAAACCCGCCGTCACCAGGATCATGCCGTGGACGAATTCCGCGGCGTCCCCGTCACCCGCCTTGCGGAGGGCATGCCAGGCAAGTTCCCAGGATTCATGCGCATGCCAGAAGCGGCCGGCGTGATAGTCCGCGGCGCCCGCGACCATGTGGGCAGCGATGGCAGGGTCCACGTCGGCCGGGGCCATGGCGCTTCGATCAGGGGCGACCCTAATTAGGCTTCGCTGACGACGAGGGTCAGGGGCCGCGGGACGCGAAGGGTCGTCGCCGCGACGCGCCCCGTCCTGCCGCCGGATCCGGGATGCTGGCAGTCGGCCACCCGTGGCGCGCCGCATGCAGCACCCCGCGACGCGGCGCGCGCATCTCATTTGACGACGAACGACTGCTCGTGGATGAGGCCGCCGTTCGACGTGGTGGTGACGGTCACCTGCCAGATGCCGGCATCCAGGTCCGATGCGGACGCCAAGCGCGTCCGCTCCGTGGTGAGTCGAAGGGTTTCGCCGGAATCCTTGAAGATGTAGAATGATCCGCCGACCGGAGCCGTCCCGGAATCTCCCGCCATCGGGGTCAACACGCTGGATGCCCCGCCGGGCGTCGTGACGCGCACATTGACCCCAAGGAACGTTTCATTCCCGTCGGTCGCTTCGGCGAGGGTCCCGCCGACGACGTTCGTGAACCGGATGAACCGCTCCGCCGTGCTCGTCGTGGAGATCGAGGTCCGGAAACCGATCTCGGAGATCGAACTCTCCGAATCATGGATGCTCGGTACCGCCATGTAGACGGCCGCCGCGGACGAAACCGTGATGGTCGCCAGCATGAGGGTTGCCACCACGTTCGAGATGCCGTCGTCCCAGGTCACTCGCATGTCCGCCCGGTAGCTGTTCGCCATGAGGGAATATTTGAACCCTTGGGCCGCGGCACATCGGCCCGCGGCCGGTTTCGGGGGACGCCGCGGCCACGCAAGTGGGGCAACGAAGGCCCCGGGATCAGGCTGGTCTCTCGCCGGGCGCCCCCAAAGCATTATTAACGGGAACCGCTCTCCCGGCGACTCGTCCACCCCCAGTCGGGGGTCCGCCCTTGGTACGTTGACCGGGGGCGTGTCCGCGCGATCCGCCACGTCACGGCGTGGAATCCGGGTCGCCGGGTGATTTCCAAATCAGGTGGTTCCTCACAATGGCGAAGACCAAGGCGGGCCGGATCTACAAGCAGATCAAGAGCCACTCGAACACGCGCCGCGAGTACATGGGTGGTGTCCCCGGCAGCCGTATCCAGCAGTACGACCTCGGGAACAAGGCCGGCGATTTCCCCATCGTCGTGAGCCTCGTCGCTGAAGAGCGCGTGCAGATCATGCACACCGCCCTTGAGGCGACGCGTATCGCCGCCAACCGGGTCCTCACCCGGGAATGCGGGTCCGCGGGCTACCACCTCAAGGTGCGCGCCTTCCCCCACGAAGTGCTCCGCGAGAACAAGCAGGCGTCCGGCGCCGGTGCTGACCGTGTGTCCCAGGGCATGCGCGCCGCCTTCGGCAAGAACATCGGGACCGCTGCGCGCGTTGAGGTCGGTCAACCCATCCTCACCATCCGCATCAGCCCCGAGCGCTTCAACGCCGCGAAGGAAGCCTTCCGCAAGGCGAACATGAAGCTCCCGACGCCGACCCGCTACATCATCGAGAAGGGCAACGACCTTGTCCAACTCGCCCTCGCCGGAAAAATCGCCCAGAAGGCGAGGATTCCGGACGCGGTCGTCGAAACGGAACCGGAAGCGGAACCCGCTCCGGAAGCCGCGGAAGAGTGAACCTGCGAGGATCGCCCCGAATCCGGGCGGTCCCGCATTCCCGCTTCCCCGGACCCGGGCGCACGCCCGGATCCGACCTCGCCCGCGGTCCGTTCCCCCCGACCGGACCCGGGTGCATCCTTTTCATTCCCGGATTATTCCCCGCAGCGTCCGCCCTGACTTGACCCGCGCCGCGCGGGAGGTCCATCCGCGGATGGTCGGCACGGCGCCGCCCAGGGGGCGGCCGGCCTACATCTGGTCGAAGCTCCACCCGGTCGCGGCCCGGCGACGCGATCACGCCGCCCCGGTCGCATCATGACTCACGCGGCGTCGGCAACGGCGGCGCCCCGTCCCTTCCCACACATTCTTGAGGCACCGCACGCATCCGCGCCTCCTTGAGCGCGACCGAGGCCCGCGACTCCGCCATGTACCGAGGGGGCGCGAGCGCCCTCCCGGCGACTCTGCGCGAATTCCAGTTCGAACTCGCCGGGAAACTCGCCCTCTCGGATGATCCCGGCGCCGAGATCAAGGCCGTGCGCGAACGCTACGGCTTCACGCAGGAATGGTTGAGCCAGCATCTCGGGATCCGACGCGAGAGCCTCAGCCGCATCGAAGGCGGGCACGTCCAGATCAGCGTCCCCTTCATCCAGCTCTATTCCCGCATCGTCACCCTCGCCAAAGGCGTCCGCGAGCATCTCGCGAGCGTGGAATCGCGACGCGGCAT
>JBFILE010000494.1:0-2808 GCA_041599855.1 Thermoplasmatota archaeon | reverse complement strand
GGGGGCCACGCGACCGCGATCGGCCGCGACGGTTCGGACGGCGCGTGGCCGGGTGCGTCCGGCGGACACGGGCAGAGCGCCGAAGCACGTGCAGGCGACGGCGGCCCCGGGTTCGTGCGTGGCGGTGCAGGTGGCACGGCGACGGCTCGCGGCGGCAACGGTGGAGATGGCGCAGATGGCCGGGACATTGTTTCTTGCCCTCCTGCGCCGGAGGATTGCAGCGATTCCATGATCCACGGCGGTCACGGAGGATTCGGTGGCCACAGCTACGCGGAAGGTGGAAAGGCGGGTCCGGGAGAAATCATCGGAGGAAACGGTGGCGCGGCCGTGACCCAGGGCGGTAGTGGTGGCCGCGGCGGCGACGGTGGTGACGGATTCCTGTACACGGCGGACAGCGGTTTCGTGTACTGCATCCCGCCGGGCTCCGGCGGTGCCGGCGGCGGTGGCGGCGGCGGTGCCGGAACGGGAGGATCCGGCGGGTCCGGGAGCCTGCGCGGCGGGGACGGCGGAAGCGCATCCGGCGTTGGAAGCGTGAACGGAGCGCACGGCACCCACGGTTCCTGGGCCTCCGGTTGCTGAGGAACGTGACTCGCCGGCTCCCCTCAACGGGGGCCGGTCGTGTCATCATCCACTCGCGAGAAAGTCGCGATCGAACGGTCAAGCGTCATTCTTGCGGCCCGTTCGCGGGATGCCACATCCGGGCCCGGATTCGGCCCGACCACCCGCCTGCACAGGATCCTTCCGCGGGACCCGTTCTCGAACGTGACCCACCCCAGGCGCTCAAGCATCTTCACGTGCGCATTCGCAGCCTGCTGGGAGACGCCGAGGCGGGCCGCAATCTCGCTCTGGGAGAGGGGGCCGCCATCGAGAAGCTGCAGGACGCGCGCCTGCGCAGGCGTGATGCCCGGGGCGCCGGGCGCGCGGTGGCCGGGGGGCGCGGGACCGTACGGGTCCGCCGCGTCGGCCGCGGATGCCCCGGGGTGCGCCTCGGTCCACGCGGCGCCCGCGGGATGGAATCGGCGGAATGACCCGTCCCTGCGACTCACCACGAGGCCTTGCCGTTCGAGGGTGCGGAGGTGGTGGACGATGGTGCCCGTGTTGAGGCCGGTGGCCTTCTTCAACTCCGCGTACCGGATGCCGGGCGTCTCGCGGATGAGGGCGTGGAGCCGTCGGCGGGACTCGTGATTGAGGGCGTCGCTCTTCTTGAGGCGGGTGAAGAGCGGGAGGGCCGCGAGGAGCGAAAGGAACCGGTAACGCGACGATTCCCGCGCGAGGCCGATTCCGGCGATGAGTGTGGCGATGGCCGCGGCGGCGCCGACGGCGAGGATGGCAAGGGGTGGCGTTGCGCCCGGCACCTGCATGGGCCCGGCGTTGTTCTCCGCGGCAAGGACGAGTCCGGCAACGGGGATGGGGTACCGGTCGCCGTTCATCGTTGTCCCACCGGAGACGCGGATCACGTCCACGAGTTCGGCAGCGACGAGTTCACCGACTTGGGCGTCCGGAGGCAACTCCTCCGGCATCGTGACGGTCGCGGTGACGGTCCCGGTCGCGCCCGGTTCCACCGTGAGGGCGTCGGGGGCGTACGTGGTGCCCATGCGTCCTGCCGATTCGAAGCGGAGTTCAAGGCGGTCCGCGTTCAGGTTCTCGACGCGGATCTCCACGGTACCGGTTTGGCCGGGTGCGAGGTCGAGGCGGTTCGTGGACGTGGTGATCCGGGCGCCGTACGCGTCGAAGGGGCCGCCGGGGCCTTTCGGCTGAGGAGTCATTGCGGCGGGCCCGGGGCCGCTGTTTCCGGATGTGTCCCGGCCGCGAACCGCGAAGGTCCACGGCAGGGACAGGGGTTCCGTCTCGGTGGACGCGGTCGCCTCGACCCGCCCGCTGAATTCCATGGCGCCGGGGTCCCCGTGGGGGGCGCGATACCACACGGTCACGGTGCCGCTGACGCCCGGGTCGAGGACGAGGCGTGGCGGTTCCAACGTGACGCTGAACCGGTCGGATTCGGTGGCTTCCGCGTGGAACGCCACCTCGGCCGCAACGTCGGCTTCGTTCGTGAACTGGACCACGTAGGTTCCGGCTTCGCCGGGGGGAAGGGGATACTCGCCTTCGTAGCGGAGGATCTCGAAGCGCGAGGAGGTGCCGTCCACCGCGCCTTGTGACTGGGCGCCGGCAAGGGGCGTGAGCGCGGAGGCCAGGATCAGGATCGCCACGAGGCAGAGGACCGCACTGCGGCCACGGGGACTCGCGTCAGGAATGGATGGATATGCCCGGGAGGTCCGGGCGGGACGACTCATGGACATGGCGAGGACCGCGCCGTACTTGGGGCGATCTGAACGCGAGCTTGTCCCGTATTTCCGCGTTTCGGTCGCCTGCGCGGCATGGGCAAGGCGCCGGGGCACGGCTCGGATCCAGGAAAAGGAGAATGGGAAACGCGGGATGGCGCGCGGCGGCGGGCGGGGGGTTTCGCCCGCGCCGCGCGTCCATTCCCCCGGGAATCAAGGGGCCGCCGACCCTTACTCGGCCGGCGCTTCGAGGGCCTGGATCCGCTCCTTGACGCCCGCCAACTCCTGATCGAGTTCCGCGGCGTAGCCCTTCAACCACTCGGCGCGCTCGGCGCGCGAGTAGTACCTTCGATACACGTAGCCCTGTCCACAGTTGCTTTCGCAGCTCATGCAATGGAGAGTGGCCCGCGGGGGACTTCTTGACGAGGGATGCGGGTGACCGGGTCAGGGGCGGGTTCGGTCACGACGGGCGTGGGCCGGCCGCACCCGCCCACGGCGAATCGTCGGGGAGGCGTCCTTGGGGCGAGGC
>JBFILE010000493.1:0-2812 GCA_041599855.1 Thermoplasmatota archaeon | reverse complement strand
GGGTGGGGGCGTGGGTCGTGGGTACCGGTCCGGATCCGTGGCGTACCCCACCTGTCCGGCGAAGGGCTGAAGTCAAAGGAACGTCCCAAACGGTTGATGGGTGCAGGGCGGCATGATCAGGTATCGCCCGGGCCTGGCGCCCGTGGAGGCATCACCTTGGTTCATCCTTCGCCCCGGTCTTTTGTCGTGCTTGCAATCATCCTCGCGTTCGCGGCGCCGGTTCCGGTCTCGGCCGCGCCGGGCCCCGCGAACGAAGTGTACGACGCGCCCCGTGACATTGCCGTGTACGCGGGCGCCGTCCTCGTTCCCACCGACGCCGTCGACCTCCTCCGGATCGCCATCGACTCGGAAGGCGGCGCGGTCACGTCGGCCTCGTTCCGCGTGACCGATCTTGCCCGCAACGGCTTGGAGGACGTCCTATTCGTCCACGGATCCCACAAGGTCCACGCGTACGGTCTCATCGCGGCCATCGGCCACGACGGGGCGCCGACCACCGCGCTCGCCGTGGCCGCTGCGCGGATCTCGCCACCCATGGATGGCGTGTCGGAAGCGTTCCTCGCCATGCATGCCGTGGGCCCGCGCGAGATCGAGGTCGTTGAAGTGGACGGGGTCGTGGATGAATCGACGAACACGATCCGCGTGACGCTCCGGGCCCCCATCGACGGCACGGTGCTCATCACGGGCGGCCTGGCCGCATTGTCGGGGTGCGAATCCCGGGAACGGTGCGCGACCACGCCTCGGGTGATGGCGGCGGACTTGGCGCCCGACGCCGGCATGTCCTATGTGGCCAGCGTGTCGCCGGCGCGGTCGTGGAGGGACATCCTGCCCGAGGATGATGGGTCCGTCAGTCCGGTGGTCCGCGCCATGTTCGCGGCGTTGGCGGGAGCGCAGGAATCGTGAGCCCGGGCGCAGTCAAGGGCGCGGGTCGCGTGCACGGATCGTTGGGGTCTGGACAGGGACCCCGCCCGGTTGCGCTGGGCAGAGGCTTGGCGCGGCGCGCGCACCTTTCGCCGCGAGGGCGGCGTGCGGCATCCGGCAGGATCAGGGTTCCACAAGGTCGCGGGCGCTGTCGTCCCGCTTCCGGATCAGCTCATCAAGCTTTTCCTTGACAAGGTCCGCGTCGAAGTTCTCCATGATGAGTTCGCAGAGGACCATGGCGCTCGCGGAAGGGTCCGCGCGCTTGAGGTCACTTGCGCGGAGGGCGAGGTCGGTGAGCGCGGTGTCCACTTCGCTCGGCGGCACGGGCGTCCCGGAGATGACGGTGACATCGTCCGTTCCCCAGTGGTTCTTGAGGACGCGGCTCACGATGGGGAGGATGTTCACGTCGAAGGATGGCGGCCGCACCACTTCCGCGTCGTCATCGTACACCGCGAGGACGGGGATGGCGAGTTCCATGAACGCTTTCGTCATGGCGCCGCGATTCGGCGGCTGCGGTTAAATCATTCGTTCCAGCCGAGCTGCAACGAGGGCGCCGAGGGAGTGGGTGAGGCCGTCAAACATGTGGCCGGCATCAGGGAAGGATTCCGTCGTCGCCGCGACTCCCGCTTCTGCAAGGACGGCCGGCAGGTCGCCGCCGGGGCCGAATTCGTCGAGCGCGCCGCTCACGAAGAACGTCTGAGCGGGCGCCGGGAATCGCGGCCATGCGCGCACGCCCTCGAATCCACGGTCGAGGTCGAGGGCAGGGTCCCCGCGGAACGGGTACCCGACGAAGGCGACGCCGTCCGGGTCCACTGCGGGCAGCGCCTTCCCGACGCTGAGTGCGCCGAAGCTGAACCCGGCGAGGAAAAGGGGGGAGTCCGGCGAGCGGGCATCGAGTTCCCCCTTGAGGCGTGCGGCGGCGCTCGCCACGTCCTCCGCGCCGCCGGGGACGCCCGCGTATTCGCCGCTGCTTCGCCCGGTGCCGCGGAAGTTGAACCGGAGCGCAAGGATGTCCAGGTCCGTTGCGGCGCGGGCGATCGCACCCACGACCGCGTTCCCCATGGTGCCGCCGAAGAGGGGGTGCGGGTGGGCGATGACGACGCCGGCGCGCACCGTGTCGGGCTCGTGGAGGATGGCCTCCAGGGCCGGCGTCGGCGCGGCGCCCGGTGTCCGCGGGGGCCCTTCCGGGATGTCGATGCGGTGGACGCGGGCGCGCATGGCGACGGCGACCGTCCCTTCGGTGAAGAGGGTTTCGGTGGTGGTGCATGGGACTACGGGGCCACCTGAAGATGGGCCGGCAACCGGTACCCGGCTTCCGCGAGCATCTCCACCACAGCGCGCGTCGGGAGGCCCACCACGTTGGAGTAGGAGCCTTCGATGCGGGTGATGAACGCGTCCGCCATGCCCTGGATCGCATACGCGCCCGCCTTGCCCATGGGCTCCCCGGTGGCCACGTAGGCGTCCATGGTGGTGGCCGGAAGCGGGGCGAACGAGACGCGCGTGGAAACGGATCGAACCGCGACCCGGCCACCATGGGCCACGGCAACCCCCGTGATCACTTCGTGGGTTCTCCCTGCGAGCGCGGCCAGCATGGCGCGTGCCTCGGCCTCGTCCTGCGGCTTGCCGAGAACCCGGCCGTCGACGATGCCCACGGTGTCCGCTGCGAGCACGAAGGCGTCCGGCGGTTCCGCGGCCGCAACGATGCGCGCCTTCCGCTCTGCAAGGATGCCGGGCACATCCGCCGCGGGCATGGACGGAGGGACGGATTCGTCCGTTTGGGCCGCGACGACACGGCACGGGAGGCCGATCCGTTCGAGAAGCTCGGCGCGTCGTGGGGACGCGCTCGCGAGGATGAGCACAGGCCCCGGAATGGCCGTGGCGGAAAAAAGGGGCC
>JBFILE010000492.1:0-2825 GCA_041599855.1 Thermoplasmatota archaeon | reverse complement strand
TCCTCGGATCCGCTTCGCGGATCCTGCGGCGCCGACAGGCGCGACGGGGGTGGGCTGGTGGGGGCCCCGACTGTCACCCCCACCTCTCGCAGCCCGCGTGATCCCCGTCACCTTGGCACCCCCGGGGGTACCCCATCCCGGCCGCGGAGTGGCGCCCTGCTGCGCTGCCCGAAGCGCGGCGAGGCGGGGGTGGGCTGTGGAGGGGGTCAATGATCACACCCACCCTTCGCGGCCCGCGCAAACCAGGGTTGGCCCCGTTCACCATAGCCGTGCGCCACCGACCATCACCCCACGGATTCCACCCGCACCGCGGTCGCCTTCACCGTGGCCACCACGCGGCTCCCTTCGCGGAGCCGCAGTTCCCGGACGGCGCCGCGGGTCACAAGGGCAGCAAAACGCAGGGCGCCCGCCACCACATCCACGCGCACCGTTCCGGACGCGTTCTCGGTGACGGCGGCCACCCTCACCGGAACGGCGTTCCGCACACTCGTCCGTCCCCGGCCCGATGCGGGACGTTCGAGCGCCACGTCCTCGGCGAGGATCGTGACGCGGACGAGGCCGGCCGGGATGCGCGCAGCCGCGTGGAGGGTCCGGCGGCCGATGCGGACAGGGGTGACGCCAGCCAACTCGTCCCGCGGGCCGGCGTGCCCGATCCACGTACTCCCTTCGCTGCCGGAGTCCAGCACCGCGAGACCCGCGGCGGTGAGGCGCGCGTGCCCCCGATCCGCGCCTCCGCGGGTGCGTGCGACGAGGGCGCGCCCGGCGCGGTGCTCCGCGGTGCGGATGTGGCGGAGCGCGTTGGAGGCGTCGAGGCCAACCGCGCGCGCGGCCGCACTCACGCTGCCCGTCTCTTGGATCGCATCGAGCAGGATGCGCGTGCGGGAATCGAAACCCATCATGCCGATTGGTCAAACGACTTATCGGAACGGATCCCTTATGGCCGTTGCGGCACGTCGTTGCCGTCATGCGCACGATGGCCGGCTCCCCCGCCATTGTCCCGGCCCTCGCCGTCGCCCTCGCCATCGCTGTCGTCACGTCCGGCTGCATCGTTGGCCCGGTTGCGGAGCATGGGGTCCGCATCGGCACGACGACGAGCGTGCGGGATTCCGGATTGCTGGATGTCCTCATCGACGGGTTCCGGGCGGACACCGGCACGCGCGCCGTGGCCATCGTGGCCGGGACGGGCCAGGTCATGGAGATCGCCCGCCGCGGCGATGTGGATGTCCTCCTCACCCACAGCCCCGCCCGGGAGGCCCGCTTCCTCGATGACGGGTTCGGCCTCTCGCGCGATGTCGTCATGACGAACCGCTTCCTCGTAGCGGGGCCCCCGGGCACGGGGCCGTGGGATTCGGCCGCCGCGGCATTCCGCGCCATCGCCGACGGGCAGGTGCCCTTTGCGAGCCGGGGCGACGGGTCCGGCACCCACGACAAGGAGCAGGACATCTGGATGAAGGCCGGGTACGATCCCGCCACATTCAGCACCGCGTGGTACAAGGAGACGGGAAACGGGCAATCCGCGACGCTCCTGTTCGCCGCCGAGCGCGGGGCCTTCGCGCTCACGGATGAGGCGTCGTGGGCGAGGTTGCGCGCGGCAGGTGAACTCGGGGCCCTCGCGGTTGCGGTGGCCGACGATCCCCTGTTGATCAACACCTATTCCGTGATCCCCGTCGCGGACGCGCGAAACCCCGGTGGAGCCACCGCGTTCCGGGAGTGGATCCTGGGCGCTGGCGGGCAACGCGTGATCGATGGATTCCGCGTGGACGGCGTGGCTGTTTTCCACGCATCGCGCCAGGAGGCGGCGTCGTGACAACGATCCCGCTTGCCGAACTGGCAGGCATCGTGGCCCTCACCCTGCAGGTGACATTCCTCGGGACGGCCATCGGCGCGTGCCTCGGCATCCCGCTTGGCGCGTGGATCGGGGGCCGCGGCGGGGGGCGCGCCTTCCTCCGGACGCTCATCTACACGTTCTACGGGCTGCCTCCTGTTGTGGCGGGGCTCGTGCTGTATCTGCTGCTTTCCGCGAGAGGCCCCCTCGGTGGCCTCGGCATCCTGTTCACGCCGTGGGCCATCGTCGCGGCGGAAGTCATCCTCACGACGCCCCTCATCGCGGGCCTCACCATCGCAGCCCTCGCAGAAGTTCCGGCCAGCGTGCGGGAGGCGGTGGCATCCATGGCCCCGTCCCGCGCCCTCCACCACTGGACGCTCGTGAAGGAGGCCCGGTTCGGCATCCTCGCCGCCATCATGGTGGGGTTCGGACGGGCCCTTGCGGAGGTCGCGGGGGCCCTGATCGTCGGCGGAAACATCCGCCACGAGACGCGCACCCTCGGCACCGCCATCGTGCAGGAGGTGGGGCAAGGGAACTTCACCTTCGCCCTCGTCCTCGCCGGCATCCTCGTGGGCCTTGCCCTTGCCACCTTCCTTGTCCTTGCCCGGCTGCAGCGTGCGGCACGCGGAGGCGCATCCTCGTGACCGCCCTCCTGGAGGCACGGGGAATCGGTCGGCGGTATGGCACCGTGGATGCCCTCCGTGACGTGTCCCTCGTGGCGCGCCGCGGGGAGGCGACTGCCATTCTTGGCCCGAGCGGTGCGGGGAAGAGTACGCTGATCCGCATCCTGCACCTTCTCGAAGCGCCGGATGCGGGACTCGTCCGCGTCGATGGCGTGGACGCCCCGATTGATCGGCGCGAGCGGCTCCTCGTTCGCCGTCGGTTCGCGCTTGTCCAGCAACGGCCCGGATTCCTCGACGGGTCCGTCCGGATGAATGTCGCTTTTCCGCTGAGGGCCCGTGGCATGGCACGCGACGCCGCGGTTCGGGATGCGGATCGT
>JBFILE010000491.1:0-2842 GCA_041599855.1 Thermoplasmatota archaeon | reverse complement strand
GCCCTCGCCGGCGCCTTCGCCGCCCTCCTCGTCGCCCGTGCCCGCCAATCCCTCATCGTGGAGCATCCCGTCCCCTACCCGGGTTTCGAAGGCACCATCCGGCTCCTCGACATGGCGCATGACGCGAGCCCCGCTGCCGGCCGGCGCACGCGACACACCCTCGCCATCTTCGGAACCATGTTCGGTGCAAGCGGCCTCGTGGCATTCCTTCGGGACGCGCCCGTGACCGCCGGCCGCACCATCATGGACACCGTGTTCGGCGGGGCCACGGCGCCCGGCGCCGGGTTATCCGCTGCTCCCGGCGCCACCGGGCTCACGTGGCTCAACTTCGCGGTCAGTCCCCTCCTCGCAGGGGCCGGATGGCTTCTGCGCCCCCGCCTCGCCCTCGGTCTCGCAGCCGGCGCAGCGACCACGTGGCTCATCATCGTGCCCCTCGCCGTCTTCGCGAACGTGCCCGTCCCGGATGCCGTCCTCGGAGAAACCGGCGTCCGTACCTTAGGCCGACTCGGCACCCTCGGTCCTGCGGCCGTCATCGCCCATGCCCGCATCGCCGCCGTCATCATGACGGGGGCCCTCATCGGTGCCGGAGCCGTCGCGCTCGCACGGACGATTCCGCACATCGTGAAGACCGGCGACGGGGCGGCTGTTCCCCGGCGTGCTGAACCCGCGGTGCGCGGCCGCTATGCGTGGCCCCCGGGAGCCGCCTTCGTCGCCCTCGGCGCACTCCTCATCGGCACGCCTGTCGTCCTTGCCATGCAAGGGACACCCCTGGCTCCTGCACTGGCCCTCACCTTCGGCCTCGGCGGCGCGCTTCCCGTCCTCGCCGTCGTCGGATGGCGTGCCCTCGGCGACACCCGCATCGAACCCCTGAGCGCCACCGCCCTCATCGCCTTCGCCCTCCTCTTCCTTGCCACACAGGGAGCCGGCGCGAGTGGCCCTGAAAGCGTCACCCTCGCCCTTTTCGGCACTGCCGCATTCGCGGGCGCCCTCGCCCTCGGAACCACCGTCGTCCTCAACCTGAAAGGCGGCCTGTACGCCGGGAGCCGCCCCTACACCACCGTGGGAGCCACCCTTGCGACCCTCATTCCCGGGGCCCTCGCGGGCGTCCTCGTCGCCACACTCCTCGGACGCGCCCTTGCCACGGACCCGCTCCTGTTCGCCGCCCCCCACGCGACCGCGTTCGCCATCCTCGCGGACATCGTCACCGCCGCCACGGCAAGTGTCCCGCTGCTCCTCATCGGCGTCGCGGGCGGCATGCTCGTGGAACTTGTTGCGGGAGCCGGAATCGCCTTCGCACTCGGCGGGTTCCTCCTCCTCGGGCAAGGCATCATGATTGCGCTTGGCGCCCTCGCCCGCATCCTGTGGGAGCGCAAGGAACCCGCGAAGGCGGCGCGCGAAAACCTTGACGCCGAGAAACGCGCCATCCGCCGACTCGACGCATCCCTCGCCGCCTACGGCCTCATCGCCGGGGAAGCCATCGTCGCCGTCGCCATCCTCGCGCTCACGCGCTGAGCGCGGGCAAACGACTATCGCACGCGCCCGCGGTGGCCGACGCCATGCTCGTGCCCGTCCTCCTGATCGCCCTCGTCGTCGTGGGCATCGCGCTCACCCTCGCAGGGGAATGGCGATCGAACCGGCCCGCGCAATGGATCGGGAAGCCGCTCGCAAGCGTCGCATTCGTGGCCCTCGGCCTGCACCTCGGCGCGTGGGAAACCACCTACGGGCGCATCATCCTCCTCGCCCTCGTCCTTGCCCTCGTCGGCGACATCCTCCTCATCCCCAAGGACAAGCGGGCATTCCTCGCAGGCCTCGTGGCGTTCCTCCTCGCGCACGTCGCGTACGCGGCGGCGTTCCTCGAGATCGGGGTCGAGTGGACGACCGCCGCCATCGCAACGGCCGCCATCGCGCCCATCCTGTTCCTCGTGTCCCGATGGCTCCTGCCCCACACCGGGAAACTGCGGGGGGCCGTCCTCGCCTACATGGTGGTGATCACGGCCATGGTCGCCCTCGCCGCCGGAGCCGTCGGAAATGGACACCCGGTCCTCATCGTCATCGGCGCCGTGGCATTCTACCTGAGCGATCTCGCCGTGGCCCGCAACCGATTCATCACGCCCGGCATCATCAATCGCGTCTGGGGCCTCCCGCTCTACTACGTCGCGCAGGTCATGCTCGCGTACACGATACCCTTAGTTGCAAGCGCCGCGGGATGAGGCGCCACAGATCGATCACGCCGTCGAGGCGTCCGACTCCGCGAGATCCTTCACCCGCGAAACCGCGCCGATCTCGTGGAGGATGCGCGCCACAGACGGCGGCACCGAATCCTCCCACCCGGCGCCCGCAAGGAGTGCCGCCCGCACCTTCGACCCCTCCAGGGAATCGCGGTCCAGGAGCGGCATCCGCTCCACCTTCACGCCCGCCTCCGAAAACAGGCGACGCGGCAACGGATTGTTGCTCACGAACACATCGAACGGCGGAAGGATCGACCGCACGTGATGCACCCACAACGCATTCCGGTTCAGATCCGGGATCGGTACGATCACCGCATTCGTGATGCCCTCGTCCCGGCAAGCCTCCTCCAGCATGCGGAAGCGCTCCCCCGACGTGAACGGATTCCGCGAGGAATGTGAATCGAATGCGCTTCCGATTCCGATGATGACGCCGTCGTGGCGCGACGCGAGGTCACGGATCACGGCCAAATGGCCGCGGTGGGGGGGTTGGAAGCGGCCGACGAACAGGGCGCGGGACACGAAGGGGGGAATGCGGGGATGGGTCTTGGGGGTTTGGGGCGGGAAGGATCAACCATGGGAGCGGGCCGGTGCCCGGGCACCTGCGACGGCCGGCT
>JBFILE010000490.1:0-2844 GCA_041599855.1 Thermoplasmatota archaeon | reverse complement strand
ACGCGGCGCGCGAAGCGCGACGCGTCGGGGGCGGGTGGTGGGCCACATGCACACTCCGCAACTGGCCATTGGGGCCAAGGCCCATCGCGCACTCATGTGAGTCCCGATCCACCCACCTCCGCGCGCACCCATCCAAACCCCCATCCCCGACCCCGCATTTATGCCGGAAAAGCGGCTTCGGCCCCTCGTGAACGCCGCCGCGGCCGACAACTGGACGGAGAAGCACCGTCCCCAGTCCCTGAACGACGTCGTCGGGAACGGGAAGGCCATCGCGGACCTCCTCGCGTGGGCGAACGAGTGGAAGGACGGCGCCATGCCGAAGGAGCGCGCCGTCGTCCTCGCCGGCGAGCCCGGCGTCGGCAAGACGACGAGCGCCCACGCCCTCGCCCGGGACATGGATTGGGGCGTCGTCGAGATGAACGCGAGCGACGCGCGGAACGAGGACGCCGTCCACCGCATCGCGACGACGGGCGCCATGAACACCGCGTTCACGGCGACCGGCGAGTTCCGGTCCCAGGCGGAGGGCGGCCATCAACTCGTCATCCTGGACGAGGCGGACAACCTGTTCGGTCGCGAGGACCGGGGCGGGATGAAGGCCATCATCGAGACCATCCGGAAGACGCGGCAACCCATCATCCTCATCGTGAACGACCTGTACGAATTGCAGCGGAAGGGCGCGGCCCTCCGCACCCTCGCCCGCACCATCAAGTTCACCCGCGTCCACACGCGGTCGATCCCGAAGGCGATGCGGAACATCGCGCAGGCGGAAGGCATCGCCCTCGAAGCCGGCGTCCCGGAAGCCCTCGCGGAGCGCGCGGGGGGCGACCTCCGCGGCGCCGTGAACGACCTGCAGGCCCTCGCGTTCGGCCGCGACCGCATCCTCGTCTCGGACGTGGAAGCCCTCGGGAACCGGGACAAGACCCACGACGTGTGGGAACTCCTCGGGAAGGTGTTCTACGGGAAGAGCCTGGACGAGCCGAGGAAGATGGCGTGGGACGTGGACGTGACCCCGGACACCCTCGCCCTCTGGATCGACGAGAACCTGCCCATATTCTACCAGAACCGGGCGGACCTCGTCGACGGGTATGCCGCCCTCTCCCGGGCCGACATGTACCTCGGGCGCACGCTCCGTCGCCAGCACTTCGCGCTCTGGAGCTACGCGAGCACCATGATGACGAGCGGCGTCAGCCTCGCGAAGGTGGAACCCGCGGCGCGGGCGCGCTTCGCGTTCCCCTCGTGGCTGAGCAAGCAGTCGCGCTCCCGGAAGGTGCGGTCCGTCAGGGATTCCCTCGCGTCCAAGGTCGGGGAGTATACGCACACGAGCAAGAATCGTGCGCGCCAGGATTTCTTCCCCATGCTGAAGCAGATGGTCGCGAACGATGACCAGTATGCGGCGTGGGCCGTGCACGCGTTCGGCCTCGATGCCGAGGAATTGGCGTTCCTATTGGAATCGAAGCCGACGACGGCGAAGCTGAAGAAGATCATGGTTGCGGCCGAGGACATGGGGCCGCGTCCGGTGATCACGAAGGCCGGCGGACTCGGCGGGTTCGACGACGATGAGGGGGAGACAGACGTGTCCGCCGACGAACCTGTGGTGGCGGAGAAGCCGAAGAAACAGCAGGCGGCGGCTGCTGCGAAGAAGTCGCCCCGGAAGGAGGCGCCGATCGCCGCGCCCGAGGAACCGGCGGCCGAAAAGGAGCCGGCCAAGGACGAGGACGAGGGGCCGAAATCCCAGAAGAGCCTCTTCGATTTCTGAGGAGCCGGCCCGGGCCCGCTGCTTCCTCGATGAGGGATGGAACAGGATGCGGGGCCCGGACGATGTGCGCCGCACCGCTTCCGAAACCGCCGAGGCGGGGCCAGGGATTTGGATGCCCGGCCACCGGAGGTTGCAACATCCGCCTCTTTATAATGCCGCGGGGCGGTCGCCGAACGCCAGTGACGTCCCGCGACCTCCGTATCATCGGCGCCCTCTTCCTGGACCCCTTCGCGAGCCATGCCCGGATCGGCCGCCGCGTCGGCATCACCGGGGAAGCCGTGCGCAAGCGCCTCGCGAACCTCGCCCAGGACGGCGTCCTGCCCGGTTTCGTTGCGACGCCCACGCCCGCCATCTTCGGCCGCGAAGGGGTCGCTTTCGGCGTGGACGTGACCGACGCGACCCTTGAGGAAGCCCTCGCCTTGGAGGATGTGGTGACGGTCGGCCAGACCCTCGAAGGCATCCTCGGCCTCATCGGTTTCGTCCCGCCCGGCACGGTCGACGAGCGGACGGCCGCGTGGGCGGAGTCGCTGCGGGCGACGCGCGTGCGATACCGGATGCCGTACCGGCAGGAGGTGACACCCGGGGTTCCGGGGCCCTTGGAATGGCGCACCCTGGATGCCATGCTGGATGACCCGCGGCGGAGTCTGGAATCCCTGGCCGAGGCGACGGGCCTCACGGCGCGGACCGTGGCGCGGCGAAGGGACGCCCTCATCGATCAACAAATGGTCGAGGTCACACCCCATCTCGGACCGTCGACATCGGGGCGCCTGTTCTTCCACCTCGGGCTCATGGGCTACACCGGCTCCACGGAGGAGGCGCTGCGGGCACTCCCGGGCACCATCGTCTCGGAGCGGATGGACCGGTCCGCGGCAAGCCCCGGCCTCTTCCTCTACTGCCAGGTGGATTCGCTCCCCGCACAATCCGACCTCATCGCCCGCGCCGCGCGGATCCCGGGGGTCCAGCAGGTGCAACCCTATTTGATGACGGATTACCGGTTGAACCGGGAGCGCGTCCACGGGTGGATCCAGGACGAGATCGCGCGGTGGAATACGGCGAAGCGGGGGTGAGGGGGGGGGTAGTGCCAACTT
>JBFILE010000489.1:0-2845 GCA_041599855.1 Thermoplasmatota archaeon | reverse complement strand
TGTGCCGGGGTGGCGGGGCGCGTGGAATCAAGGGGAGGGGTGCAACCCGCCGCCTCGCCGCGCGAGGCGGCGGGTGGGGGTGGGTTGGTGGGGGCCACAAACAAACCGCACCCACCCCTCGCGACGCGCGCGATTCCGTTAAGTTGGCCCCACCACCACCACCGTACCGCCCCGTGCCGTGCGATCCGGAGGCTGACGCATTTCAGATCAGTACGAGCGACGCCCCCTCCATGACCCCGTCCGCTGGTTTCCTGGAGAACTGGTGGCTGCGTCCGCGCACAGGAGGCCCCGCAATCGCCGCCTTCCGGGCGGAGTCGATGCGGACGCGGGTGGACCGTCGGGGACGGTCGACGAATCCGGAGGCTTTACAGGTCGGGTTCGCTTTGGCGGCTGCAATGATTCGGAAGCCGTTGTTGACCATGATGGTCGTGGCCGTAGCCGTTGCCCTTGCCGGTTGCGTGAGCCCGGAGGATGCGAACTCCGGAACCGCAAACCTGGATGCGGGCCTTGCCCGTGAAGCATTCAGCGACCCGGAGGCCTCCGTGTTTGGCGCGCGTCTTGCATGGTGCGGCTTCTGCGCGCCGGCCGGGTTCGACAGCGAACCGGACAGCGAGGGAATCATCGTATACGAGAACGGCCGCGTGGCTCGCGTGCGATTCAATTTCGAGCCGCAGGCCGGCGCATCCATGAACGAGATCCGTCTTCGCGGCGGCGTGTCCTATTCCAAGGGCGCCTTGGCGGATGCACTCGAACAACCCCGGCAGCTGCAGAACGGCACGTTCTACGTCCACAACGTCACCACGTACCGGATGACGGATGGTGGCGCATCCTTCAAGGATGTCGTGAACCGGAATTGGATGAAGCCCGAGAACGAGGGCGTTGCGGACTGTGTGGATTGCGGGCCGCGCATCTACGGGGTCCACAAGGGCCCTGCCATGCAATGGTTCGAGGTGTATCGCGTGAATCCGCTCGAGGATTTCTCCCACGTGGCAGCCGCGTTCAACACGGTCAGCCAGAACATGCAAAGTCCCCCGCGCGCCTGATGGCGGGATGCGTCGCATCGTTGGCGCGGCGCTCCTCGGGCCCTCGCAACCTGCGGCGTTCGGTTGGCTCGCGCGCCTGCCGATTGCTCCCCGCGTGTGGGCCTTGCCGAATCCTATTTCAGCGAACGCCGCGATGAGGGGCGCCATGCCCCCCATTGCCGCGGAACGCCTCGGACGCCTGCTGCACCGCCAACAGGGTTTCATGGCGCCCCATCATGCGGATGTCGTCACCGCTGCCCGTGCGATGGTGGGAGCGCCGGGCGTGAACCCGTGGAGCTACCTTGCGCTCCTGCCACGTGTCCGCCGGTTCACGGTGCCGCTCCTTGAGGATGTCCTGTACGAGGACAAGGCGCTCATCCGGCTTGCGTGCATGCGCGGCGACGTGCATGCGGTCCCGAAGGAGACGATTCCGTTCACGTACGGCGCCATGCGGGGCATCGTGCTGAACCAGGCGCGGGCGCTGCTGGATCACGCGAAGATCCCGCGGGACGAATATGAGCGCGCGAAGGCCCCCATCATGGACTCGCTCGCCGTCCAGCCCATGACCGCGGTCGAGTTGTCCCGGGACAGCGGCCGCGTGGGCCCGGAAGCCGAGCAGATGACGACCATCCTGAGTGCCATGTGCGCGGAAGGGATGATCGTGCGCACGATCACGAAGGGTGGGTGGCAGAGCAACCTGCACGCGTACGCCCGATGGCGCGACTGGGCCGGGACCGTGGAACCGAAGGGCCTCGACCCGGGCATTGCCCGGTCGAAACTCGCGGAAGCGTACCTGCGCGGGTACGGTCCGGCGACGGCTGCCGATTTCGCCCAGTGGAGCGGCCTCCCGGTGGGCGGCGCGAACGAGGCGTTCGAAGCCCTCGATCTCCCGGTGTTCGAGGTGGAAGGCCTCGGCGAACTGGTCGGCACGGCGCGGCAGAAGCTCAATCTCACGAGCGTTGAACCGCCGTACGAACCGACGCCGGCCCTCCTGCCCCCGAACGATTCCTACCTGCGCGCGTACGCGAACAAGGATCGCATCATTCCGGCGGAGCTTGTGCCGTACGTGATCGACGCGGAAGGGAACGCGACGAGCACCGTGGTCGTGGATGGCCGTGTCGTTGCCATCTGGAGCTTCGAGATGGGGAAGCGGAGGCTCGTGTTCCGCATCGCGCCGTTCCAGAATGCGCCGAACGACCTCGGCCGCACCATCGAACCCTCGATCAACCGGCTCGCCGATTTCCTTGGCGTGCGCGAGTTGAACGTGGAACGGTACGCGCTCCCGGAGCCCCTCGATGCCCAAGGGCAGAATGCGTTCATGACACCGCTCAAGAACGAGAAACCGGTCGGGCTTGGCTGAGCGTTCGGACGGGCGGGCATACCGCCATTGAAGCGGTTGCGGGCAATCATCTGAGCGGCAGGCATGCGGGTTCGATGCCTGCGTGTGGATCCCGAGTCCTCACGCGGGCTCGGCCGCACGCGCGTCCACGGCGTCCACAGCGTCTCCCGCGCTGCCCGGTTCCGCCGTGCGGGTGCGCGTGGGGCCTGCCACCACCTGGAACCGAAATCGGCAGACCGGGTTGCCCGCTCCCTGATACTCGCCGCGGTCCACCCGTACGTGTTCCCCGGGGAGTGTTGCTTCGAACCACGCGCTCCAGACATCCGTGCAATGGATGCACGCCTGATCCTTGCGTGAGACGAGGCCCCGCTTGTGCGCTTCCCGAGCCCCTTCGAATGCCGCGCAACGATTGACGTTCGCCGTGACGCTGCCGTCCGGCTGCTTCGCCTGCGAATACGCCAGCCCACCGGCCGGCTTCATGAAT
>JBFILE010000488.1:0-2845 GCA_041599855.1 Thermoplasmatota archaeon | reverse complement strand
GTTCGTGGAACGGATCGTATTCCCGTCGGCCTCGTTCTCGACGGCGAACCGCGCGTCGATGGCGGCCACGTGGTTCTCGAAATCGTTCCCGAGGATCACGTTCGCGCCGCTGAAGAACATGAAGAGGGCGTAGGCGGCTCCCGAGAACGTGTTGTCGATGACCCGGATCCCTGAGGCGTAGTGGATGCGAAGATGCGAACTCACCTGGTTCCGGAACGTGTTGCGGACCCACGTCGAATCGCCGCCCTCCTCATCGATGGCACCGGTCGTTCCCCCGAGGAACAGGTTCCCCTCCGCAACAAGGCCGCGGGATCCATGGATCGTCATGCCGAGTCCCACGCCGTTGACCGTGTTCCGCAGGATGCGCAGGTTCGACGCCGCCTCGATGTCCGCCCCGATCGACCCGCCGGAGAACGTGTTCCCTTCAAGTTCGACCCCGGTCCCGCGCTCGACCATGAGTCCCCGGTCACCCACCGAGAACCCGTTCCCGGCGATGGTGAGATCCGTGACGTCGCGTGCGACCATTCCCCGGTACATGGGATCGAAGCGGTTGGACTCGACGCGCACGTGGCTCGCATTCGCAAGCCATACGGCGATGTTGCCGTCGTTCGCGTAGTACGGGAGGCCGGATGCCGGGAACCGGTTGTCCCGGATGACCACGTGCGCCGTCGTGTTCACGAGGCGGATGGCCGGGACGGCGCCGTCCGCGGCGATGATCCACCCCGCGATCACGTAGGGATCGCCCGCGGTCCCGGTCCCTCCGACCACACCGGATAGCGCCACCGGGTCGAGGAATCCGTCGTCGTTCGTGATGGCGATCGGCCCATGGGGCAGCGGCACGACCACCCCGGGCACCTCCGCGGCGAGGGCGACCACGGCGGGCGCCACAAGGACCACGACGGCGACGAGGATGGGGATGCCCGGGCGCACGGCCACCAGTGCGCGGGGTCCGGAATAAACTGTGCGACTCCACGGGGCCTCGCCGGACCGCTCGCCCGGGCCCCGGATCCGCGATGGACCGGGGCCGCCGCAACCGGCCGGGTCCCGCGCCCCGATGCCGAAGCCGCGGCCGGCCCATCGGCGGCAGCATCCGGTCGACGGGCGACCACAGCCCCCCGCCTTTCGTGGGCGCCGTTTGGTCGGAACCGAACAAGGCGAGGGAGTTTAAGTACCGAAGGAACGCATCGCATCCTCGTGACCGATGGGACCATTGCGATTGATCGCGCCGCACTCAAGGTCCTTGCGAGCGACACCCGCATCGAGATCCTCAAACTCCTGGACCGGCGACGGTTCACCGTCACCGAGATCGCCCGGGAACTGAAGCTCAACAAGGCGACGTGCTACGAGCATCTGGAAAAGCTGACCGACGTGCAGCTCGTCCAGAAGCTCGAGGACGACCGCAAGTGGGTGTACTATCAGTTGTCATGGAAGGGCCGCCGGCTCCTCCATCCCGAGAAGATGGCGATTGCGCTCATGCTGTCCACGGCCCTCGGAGCCGCCCTCGCGGGCATGGCCTCGTTCTGGGTCTGGGTCACGGGAACCCTGCAGGAGATCATTCCGGAAGGCCCCGATGGCGGCATCAACCCCGAATCCGGCGGTGACGGCGCACGCGCCGCGGATGCCACCATGGCGCAGCCGGCACCGGTGGCCCCGCAGGAACCCATGACCGAGCTCGTGCGCGACCCCACATTCATGTGGCTGGCCATCGCGCTTCTCGTCATCGTGATTGGCCTCGCTGTCGGATCCTACGTGATGGCGAAGCGCGCGAAAACGCAATCCGCGTCCGCGGCCTGACGCAGCGACGCCCCGGGCGCGTCCGCCCCACCGCGCCCCGCACGGCCATCGCACCCCACCCCACCGGCCGGCGGGCGGACTTCCGGCGCGCAAGCAACCCGCGTCATGGTGCAGGGCTCCTTTCGCCTGGGCCCCACCTGTGATTCCCCTCGCTCACTCGCTCGCGCAGCGGTCGCCGGCAGGAACAAAGGCATCAGGGTTCGATGCCGAGGTCGGCACCGCCGTCCCCGTCTCCGCCCCCTTCCGCCGGGTCGCCGCCGCTTGCGAGTTCGCTCTTGTCGATGACGATGATGCCGGTGTGAAGCGCTTCCGCCTCTTCCTTCGTGAGGGCTTCGCGGGAGGCGGAATCACTCACGATGGCACTGTTCCCCCACGGGTCCTCGATGACGAGGGTGATCCCGCCGTTCCCGGCGCGGGCATCGGCGAGGCTCGCAAGGCCCTTGTCCGCGATGGCCACCATGTCCGGGTTGTCGAGATTGAACCGGCGCGCCATCTGGAACACGTCCTCGATGCGTTCCAGGACGCCTTCGATGTTGCTCACATACGATTCGCTCTGCGCCGTGGGCTCCGCCGCGAACCCGAGTTCGGGGATGCGGATGGTGCCGCTTGCGCTCCGGATCACACGGGCACGCAGGTCCGCCTCATCCGAAAGCGCGAGCGTGTAACGCACAGGCTCCTTCTCCTGCACCACAAGGAAATCGACGAACCGGAACCCGCAACCCGAGCACCGGACGAGGGTCTGGAGGGTGGCCCCGAAGTGCGGGACGTCATGCGTCAACGTCGTCATCGCAAGGGTCGGTTCCGAGCAGGAAGGGCAGTTCCCGTCCACGGCCATGGAGGACGGAGCAGGAAAGGCGTCGGAGGGGGAAGCGTCGCCGGGCACGCCGCGGGCACGCGCGGCTTCGGTAATAAGGGCAACGTGGCCCGAGCGTGGATGCTGCGCGAAGCCGGTTCCGCAGGAAACAGTCAGTCGCCAGCATGGACGGGGGGGCGTGCCCGCGACAACCAACCTCAGAGAGCCATCGAGGGCCAACCGGGAACGGAGGCAACT
>JBFILE010000487.1:0-2862 GCA_041599855.1 Thermoplasmatota archaeon | reverse complement strand
TCTCCCACGGGACGAGGCGATACGCGGAACGGTAGGCAGCCCGGCGTTTTCGACAACCGCCGACCGCTATCTGTTTTGCCACGGGCTGTTGCGCCCGAAGATGATGGCCGAGCAGACCCCGGAGGAGCGGGCCGAAGGTTTAAGGGTTAATTATCTCTCAGTGGTCGAACACTGCGACGCGGTTCTTGCGAAGAACCCGGCGGCGCGGGTTTGCATCATCGGGAGCGAAAGCGGGTATCGCGGGAGCTTCGACGGCACCTATGCCGCCGCGAAGGCCGCGCTGCACGCCTACGTTGAACACAAGGTCATCGGGCCGGAACAACAGCTAGTCGCCATATCGCCCGACATCATCGCGGATGCGGGAATGACGACGCGCCGCACGGACAGAGAGAACCTGGAGCGCCGCCGGTCGGAACACCCGAAGCGGCGGTTTCTGGAATCGCGGGAGGTCGCCGAAGTGGCGCACTTCCTGCTGTATCGCGCGTCCTACATCAGCGGAACGGTGGTAAGAATGCACGGGGGGCAGAAGTGAGGACGATCTGCGAAGATGGCTTTTGGTACTTAATCGCGTTCGCCTGCTTTCTTGATGGGGTGGCGGTGGGTCTGATAATTGCAAGGATGGCGCTGCGGTGAAAACCCGTGTCTGCACCCTCATGTGGGGAACCGCATGGGAACGATACGGGAAAGCCTTCGCCGAGACGTTCGCCCGCCACTGGCCGGAAGATGTTGAGTTGGCCATCGTGACGGACGCGCCACTGCCGACCGAGCGCGCGACGCAGGTGGAGCTTGCCGACGTTCCCGGCTACCGGGCCTTCATGGCGACGTGGGGCGAGGACCGCCGCGCGTTGGGGTATGACGCCCCGGACCGCAAGGCGACGCCTGGGGCGCGCTTCTGGAAGCACGACGCCGTGAAGTGGGCGCCGCAGGGCCTTGCGCCGCGCGCCTGCCTCGCCGGGCTGGAGACGGGCGACGTGTTCGCGTGGTTCGACGCGGACGTGGAGACAATCAAGGACGTTCCCGCCGGGTGGATGGAGACGCTGCTGGCCGGGCATGACGTGGCATGCCTGCGCCGCCCCGCGCAACACACCGAAATCGGCTTCTGGGCTGTTCGTGTGAACCCCGCAACGAAGCGGCTCATTGACACGTTCGGCGATCTATACGCCTCGGGCCGGTTCATACGGCTTCGGGAGTTCCACAGCGCCTACGTCTGGGATGAGGCGCTTTCCCTGTTCCCGCGCCTGACGGTGAACAACCTGAACACGGCGCGCATTCGAGGCCACGTCTGGCCGCTCAGCCCGCTGTCGGAATACACGGCGCACAAGAAAGGCAAGCTGAAATAGTGGAAAAGTCCGTTTGGATAGGATTTGATCCGCGCGAGATCGCGGCGTCCGTGGTCGCACACTATTCCTTAGAGCGCCACATGGTTGCGCGCGTTATCCCCGTCCGAGGCGTGGTCCTTTCCTGGCTTCGCAGGGATGGTCTGTACACGCGGCCAACCAGCCGGCGCGGTGCGCAGTTGTGGGATGACATCTCCGAAGCCCCGATGGCGACCGAGTTTGCAATCTCGCGCTTCCTGGTGCCGCACCTTGTCAGGCAGCAGAGCCGCGCACCGTCGCCCCGGTGGGCGGTGTTCATGGATTGCGACATGCTGGTTAGGGCGAACATCGAGCGGTTGTTCGCGCAGGCCGACCCGTCAAAGGCGGTAATGGTCGTCAAGCACAACCACAACCCTAAAGAGACCGTCAAAATGGACGGCCAAACGCAGACACGGTACGCGCGCAAGAACTGGTCAAGCGTGATGCTGTTCAACGTGGACCACCCGGCGAACGACGCCCTGACGGTGGATCTCGTCAACACGGTTCCCGGCCGCGACCTCCATAGGTTCTGCTGGTTGGAAGACGAAGAAATCGGCGAGTTGCCGCCAGAGTGGAACTATCTCGTGGGCCACTCCGAGACGGACGAAGAACCCGCCATTGTCCACTTCACGGACGGAATTCCGCTAATGCCCGGATACGAGGATTGCGAATTCGCGGGGGAGTGGTGCGCCGCCCTAGAGGATTGGGCCAGATAGGAGACGCTGTCGATGAAGTTTATTGAGCGCCATGCGTGGAACGGCGAAGGCGGGGTGCGGAAGCTGTTCGTGCCGCGCGAGAAAGCAATCGACATCAAGAACCGCACCATCAGTTTCATTGTGTCAACGGCCGCGAAGGACCGCGACGGCGACATGGTGGACCCGAAGGGGTGGAAGCTCGACAAGTACAGGGGCAACCCCGTTGTTCTGTGGGCGCACCGCGCCGACCAGCCGCCGGTCGGCAAGGCTTTGACCATCGGAATCGAGGGCAACGCGCTGAAGTCCACGGCGCAGTTCGCCACCCGCGAGGAATACGCCTTCGCCGATACGGTGTTTCAGCTTTACGCGGGGGGGTATCTAAACGCCGTTTCCGCGGGCTTCATGCCGACAGACGCCGAAGTCGTGGAGGACGCCGAAACGGGGGCTTTCGGGTTCGAGTTTAAAGAGCAGGAGCTTTGGGAATTCTCCGCGGTTCCGGTTCCGAGCAACCCGGAGGCGCTGGTCGCCGCCCGCTCGGCGAAGATTGACGTATCCCCCGCCGAGGAGTGGATCGAGCAGCACCTAGACGACCCGGCGTTCCGCAAGCATTCCCCCGCCGCGCAGATCCTCTCCGGGGCTTACATCGCCTTGAAGGGTTCGGTGCATCCCGGCGTTTCTGACGACATCCTGGCGAAGAACAAGGCCGCGCTGGCGGCGAAGAAAAAAATGCCAGAGCCGGAAGACGAGGAAGTCGTGGAGGAGGTTGTCGAGGAGGAGAAGCGCGAAACCTTCACGACGACCGGCGGCGAAGG
>JBFILE010000486.1:0-2866 GCA_041599855.1 Thermoplasmatota archaeon | reverse complement strand
GCCCGCCCCACGACGACCACGGCGCCCGCTCGCCCCACAAGGAATCCGTGCCGCACCCGTGCACCCACCCACTTGCCTTGCGGCCCTTCCCGACCTGGTGCCACCCATCCATCGCCACCGCGTGGTTACCTCCAAGTCCCCAACCTTGAAGACGGCGAGGCGGTTTCATCGACCTATGCGAGCGATGCCTTTCGTCCTCGCGGCAGTCCTCGTCCTCGCGGCGTCAACGGCTGTCGCGCAGAACGAAACGACAGACTCCCCGACACCCCCCACGGGCATGGTCATCGAGGGATCCATCAGCCTCAACCCCGACCCCCCCGTCGAAGGAAAGGATCTCCGGGTGACGGCCCACCTCCCCAACGCCTCCACCGACCGCGTCATGCTGAACGTGTGCGCCTTCGACCGCGCCGCCGGCCACGCGACCACGTGCCTCATCCCGGTCCCCATGGAATCCAAGGGCGATGGCGTGTACGTCGGCAACGCCCCCGAATCCGCCCAGGACATGTTCCGCGCCGGCGACACCCTCGGCGTCAACCTGTCGTTCAACGACGCCGAACTCGGATGGACCGGGTACCCGTCCAACGCCTACGGCTACGCCCTCTACGACGTCGTCCAGAACGACAACCTCGAATACACCGTCAAGCGGCTCATCGAAACACCCGGGCCCGGGGCCCTCGCAGCCCTCCTCGTCCTCGGTGCCGTTGCGGTCGCGTGGACGCGGCCCGGGAAGGCCTCATGAACGAGCAGCACGGCGAGGGAACGATCATGCGAGCCACACGAACCTCCTCCGCACAGGCCCCGGCACCCGCACCGGTACCTGCACCGGCACCTGCACGGGCACGGTCACCCGCGCGAATCGCAGCCCTCGTACTCCTCGCACTCGCCGTCCTGGCCGCGACCGCTCCGCCCACCCACGCCCAGGCTCCCGACGTGACACTCGCCCTCGACCCCGACCCGCCCATGGCCGGACGCGCCTTCTCAGTCACCGCCACCTTCGGCGATACCACGGTCTCCAACGCCACCCTCCGCGTCTGCCTCTACGATCGCGCCGCCGGTCACGCCACAACGTGCCTCCTGCCCGAAGCCATGGCCGCCCTCGGCGAGGGCCGTTTCCGCGGCGTCACCGACCCCGCAGCCAGCGACTACTTTGAAGCCGGCGGGACAATCGGGGTGAACCTTTCGTACCGATCGGCGGATGACCGTGTCACGGAATTCCCCTCGAACGGGACCGGCTACGTCCTCTACGACATCGCCACGAACCCCGACCTCGTGCGCGACGTCCCCGTTCCCGGAATCGTGCCGATCCTTGCCGTGGGTACCGCCGCATGGGCCGCGCGCCATGGAACGCGCGATGGTGCGCAGCATCGCAGGGGCGACGGCGACGGAATCAGGGCCCGCGACGACATCGCACCGCGCGGGGCCTCCGCGGCCACCCTTCCGGAACCGGCCGAACCCGGAGGCCGCCCGCGATGACCGCACGCCGCCGCCTCCTCGCACTCGTAATCCCTGCCATGGTCCTCCTCGCGGGCTGCACCGACATCCTGAATCCCGGGGCAAGGGCCGGCGAAGCGGCCCCCGCATTCGAGCTTGTGGACCTCGCCGGAAACAGCCACAACCTCACGAGCCTCGCGGGTCACATCATCGTCCTCGACTTCATGGCGAGCAGTTGCGGCCCCTGCCGCCTCCAGATGCCCCACCTCTCGGAATTGAACGAAACCGACCCTGACGTGCGCATCCTAAGTGTCAGCGTGGACCCCGGCGAAACCAACGAAACCCTCGCAAAATTCCGGGACGAATTCGCCGCCCCGTGGCCCTTCGCGAAAGGACACTTCTTCGGCATCCGCGAAGACTACGGCGTCATCACCCTCCCCAAGGTCGTCGTCATCACACCGGAAGCCACAATCGCCTTCGCCTCCAAACCCGGGACCGCGGTCAGCCGCGACGACCTCTTCGACGCCATTGCAGGCGCCAAGGGTGCAGGCGCGTGACCGTCCCCGCGACCGCCCTCATCCTCGCAGGCGGCGGGAGCCGCCGCATGGGCCGCGACAAGGCCCTCATCGAGGACCGCGGAATGCCCCTCATCCGGCGCGCCGTCGCGACCGCCGCCCGCGTCCCTCAGGTGCAGGAGATTCTCGTCGCACTCGGGGATGCCGGACGCGAAGCCGCGTACCGGGACGCCATCGGGGATGCCGGAACGGGGCGATCAATCCGGTTCATTCCGGATGCCCCGGAGTGGCGCGGCGCCGGCCCCCTTGCGGCGTTCGAGGCGGCATTCGCGGTCGCAAGCCAGCCGGTCATCATCGTCCTCCCCGTGGACGCCACCCGATTTCCGGCCGCCGCCTACGAGACTCTGCTCAAGGCGCCCGCGCGCGGTGGCGTCATCGTCCATGACGGCCGCGTCGAGCCCCTCTTCGCCGCGTACCCGCGGGACGCGGCGCTGGCCGCCGTCCGCGCCCTTCTTCAGGCAGGGAACCGGGCGGCTCGGGACCTGCCCCGCGTCCTCGGATGCCAGGCATGTGAGGCACGCGCGATGGGCCTCGGCGAGCGCGAGCTTGCCAGCGCGAACGAGCCGGCGGACCTCGAAGGATGAACGGCGCGGGGATGCACCGGGGGGCGTCGGGGGCGACGGCAAGAAATCAGTGGTTCGGCCGGGGTATGGAGGGGGTGCATCAGCACAGGCCCACGGCAGGATGTTCGTAGCGTCGTGAATCACATGCGACGTACGGGTGCAGGGTTGCCCCGTGAGGAAGGCCTGCATCGCGGGGGGCGTCGGACTCAGCGTGCTCGCGCGGGTCGCGAGGGGTGGGTGTGACAGTTGGGGCCCCCACCAGCCCACCCCCAACCTCGCCGCGCTTCGCGCGGCTCG
>JBFILE010000485.1:0-2882 GCA_041599855.1 Thermoplasmatota archaeon | reverse complement strand
CATCAGGCTTCATCCCGTCTTCCACAGGATCGACCCCTCATCATCATCATCATCATCATCATCATCATCATCATCATCATCATCATCATCATCATCATCATCGCTCCACGATCCTCCGCGGCCGCGTCGCCGCCGTCCGCTCCATCCCCGCATCCGGGAATGTCCGATCCGACGGCCGCCCTCCCCCGGGCTTCTTATCGCTCCCGGGCGCCATCGGGACATGCCGATGCGCGAAAGGGAAACCTTAAGAAATCGGGAAACGAGCATCGGCCCATGAAGGGGCTCCTGCGATTCCTCGGTATCCGCCCCCGGACGGCGCGTTCACGACCTGCGAAGGCACGCGGCGCGGCCAAGAAGGCTGCCCCTGCGAAAACACGCGCAGCGCCAGGCAAATCGCGCGTCAAGGGTGCGCCCAAGTCGAAGGTTCCGCCCCTGAAACCCATGTACGCCCGACTGGCAGGGCCCGAAGTCCTCGCCCACCGCACCCGTGCGATGATCGTTCGCGAAGTCAAGCGATCACCGGGCGTTGCGTTGCCGGACCTTGCCGCGACCCTCGGTATCGCCGTCACCACCGTGAAGTGGCACATGCGGACCCTGGAGCGCGAGGGATTCGTGGTCGCGGGCGCCGATGGCCGGTCCCGACGCTACTTCCCGCCGGGGACGGATTCCATCACGCGGCGCCAGGCGAGCGCCCTGAAGGATGCGTCGCGGAGTCTCATCGTGGAGATCATCCGGAATGCGCCCGGCATCACCCAGGAACGCCTCGCAACCGAAGCAGGTTTGGCCCGCGGAACCGTGTGGCACCACGCCAAACGCCTCGAAGCCGATGGAGTCATCCGCTCGGCCAGGGAAGGGCGCGAGCGTCGCTATTTTGCGTGAATCGGTTCCAAGCGGACAATGGAAAGAGCCGCCTGCGAGGGACGCACCCTCGCGCGGCCCTTAGGCGATGCCGGGATGCACCATGGAGGTGCTTCTCCGGGGGCCGCGCCTACGGCCGGCCTTGGCGTCTTCAAGGCGCCTCGCGCACGGCGCATTCGTCGTGGCGGAGCCATCAACGGGGCATCGGCCGCGCGGGCGCGTCCCGCACCCGCGTGCCGGATCCCGTGGCGGTCAGCGCTTCTGGCCTTCCCGACCCTTCGTCGGGGTCTTGCTACCGCTCGAGGACTGACCCCCCTTGCGGGCCATCTGGTCGTTCTGCTTCTTCATGGGATCGGTTTTCTTCTCAGGCATGATGACAACTCCGTGGCCCGCGTCAGGATCGGGCGTACACCGTGTCCAGCATGGATGCTAAAAGATTCCCGCTGCGACCCCCCCATCGATGCCGCGTCCCGACGCGAGCTGCGACCAACGCCGGGTGCGGGCGCGATCCACGTCGACGCGGCGTGCGGGAGGGCGGTCGCGCATTGCACCGTGCTCCGCGTGGCAGGCCGCCCCGGTGCCATCGACCGCCCCGTGTGGCTGCGGCCGCGCCGATCATTTGCCGGGCCCGCAGGCACAATCCGGTAAGCGGCCCCTTTTTCTGCCCGCAGGGGATCCGCCGTTGTGACGCCTGCTGGCCCGTCGCCCCGATTCGTCCCGTATACGCCGGAAGCCCTCGCGCCCGATGAGAGCCTACGGCGCGTCCGGGCGTTCCGCGAGAACATGGATGGGCGACGCACCGTCCGCGCCTTCAGCCGCGAACCCGTCGCCCGCGACGTCATCGAGGAGATCCTCCGGGTCGCAGGCACCGCACCCTCGGGCGCCCACAAGCAGCCGTGGACCTTCGTTGCCGTATCCGACCCCGACCTCAAGGCCCGCATCCGGGAAGCTGCCGAAGAGGAGGAGAAACGCTTCTACGGCGAGGTTGCGCCGGATGACTGGAAGGCGGACCTGGCGCCCCTGGGAACCGACTGGGAGAAGCACCATCTCACGGATGCGCCGTGGATCATCGTTGCCTTCGCGCAGGACCATGAACTTCGGGCGGACGGATCCAAGGGCAAGCACTACTACGTGTCCGAAAGCGTCGGCATCGCCGTCGGATTCCTCCTTGCTGCCGTCCGGCAGGCGGGTCTTGTCTCCCTCACCCACACCCCGTCCCCCATGCGCTTCCTCGGGCAGCTCCTCGGCCGCCCGGCGAACGAGCGCGCG
Organism: Thermoplasmatota archaeon; assembly: GCA_041599855.1. Classification (GTDB taxonomy): domain Archaea; phylum Thermoplasmatota; class SW-10-69-26; order JACQPN01; family JAJPHT01; genus JBFILE01. The sequence continues at coordinate 755 of JBFILE010000485.1, read as the reverse complement.
TACGTGGTGCTCCCGGTGGGCCACGCGGCACCCGATTGCGAGGTGCCGGACCTGCGCCGCAAATCCGTCGACGAATTCGTCGTCTGGAAATGATCGGATCCCGTCCCGCAGCCGGGGCGCCTCGACCAACCCGTCGCTGCGCACGCCCGGATCCGCGGGCCGTCCGACCGGTTCACGTGGGCCTGAGACCCCACTTGATCGAACACCCGATGGCCCAGCTTTCAGGGGTCCTGACGGGGCGGCCCGCCAGCACTTCCTCCACGGCATCGCGGAGGTACTCGTGCTTCACGGCGGCCGGGTCATCCTTGTTGTCGTCGAAGCGGCCCTGGTAGGCGAGGGTGCGATCCGGGCCGAACAGGAAGAAGTGGGGCGTGCATTCGGCACCGTACGCCTGCGCCACCTTCTGATCGTCATCCCGCAGGTAATCGAACGGGTAGTCATGCTCCTTCGCACGGGCGACCATGTGGTCGAAATCGTCCTCCGGATAGTTCTCCGTCTCGTTCGCGTTGATGCCGACCATGGCCACGCCCTTGGCCTTCATGTCGGCGGCGAACGCAATCATCCGGTCCTCGTACGCAATGACGTACGGGCAATGGTTGCACGTGAACACCACGACGAGGGCTTTCCGGTCCCGATACTCGTCGAGGGTGTGCACGCGGCCATCCACACCCTTCAGCGCAAACGAGGGCGCCTTTGACCCGAGCGCGAGCCTGTACCCGCCGGACACTTCCATGGATTCCGCAGGTGACGCGTCT
>JBFILE010000484.1:0-2887 GCA_041599855.1 Thermoplasmatota archaeon | reverse complement strand
TGAGCGGGCCGCCCAAGGCCTGTCTCCGGGAATCGTGGGTTCGCCTATGGTCTTTTGGGAGACCGGGCGGGCGAGGCTGCCGCGACGGGCCCGTGCAGGCCCGGCAGATGCCAGGTTGATGAAGCTGGGTCGAGCCATTCCCCGACGGAGGGAGTGCCGGCAAACGCCGTTGCCTCGTCGGCCACGCTCCGGCGTGAAAGGCGAATGGTTCTTATAGGATCCCAAATCGATGGCGCGGTGTCTCGTAGAATGCCATTGCTCGCGGTGGCCGCGATGCACAGCTTTTCGTGATTTTTCTGGGTCAGCGTGGGCGCTGTCAATCAACGGCGGGACCATGGACTGGCACTCAATCGGATGGATCCAACCGTCGGGAGACATTGTAGGCCGGCGACACCATGACGTGAATTCGCCGGTCACGTCGAGTCCCACAACGATTATCCCCGGGACCCCCGTCGTTCCACGCACCCATGCGCATTTCCGCTCTCGTTCTTTCCGCATTCGTCCTGGCCGCCGGATGCATCGCGCCCGCCGTCGAGGACCCCTCGGTCTCGGAGGCGGATGTCGAGCCGAATCCGCTGGGCCTGTCCTTCTCCGGCGGCGTCCTCGACCACTCGGTGAAGCGGACCGGGGAACCGTCCATCGCCATCGACGTCGACGGCACCATCTACATCTGCGCCCCCGCGGGGGCCCAGGCCGCCGCCGAGGATCGCGACCTGAACTTCATCTGGCGGAGCGATGACGCAGGTGCGTCGTTCAAGGCACTCCCGACGACCGGTCGCGAGAATGCGCCGGGTGGCGGCGACTGCGACATCGCGATCGGCCCCCCGGGCTCGTTGTACGAGGTGGGCCTCCATTCGGTCGTCCTCCCCATGGCGATCACGTTCACCGCGAGCGATGATCAGGGCGAATCGTGGCGGAATGCGCAGATGGTGTCGAACGCGCCCGTGAACGACCGTCAATGGATTGCGACGCATGGTGGCGCCATCTACGTGTCATGGCAGCAGATCGACACCGGAATCTGGGTCGCGAAATCCACCGACGGCGGCCTCACGTTCCCGCAGCAGACCCTCGCGATGCCCCGGTACGCGAACGACAAGCTGCAGCGCTACTTCATCGAAGGCCCGACGCGGATCGACCCGAACGACGGCACGTTGTACATCGGGGACGGTAGCCAGAACGGCCTCGACTTCTGGGGCCTCCCGAACCCGGCCGACATGCACGACCGGTACGGGAACGTCGCCGTCAGCGAGAACGGCGGCCTCACGTGGACGATCAAGCGCACGCAGGATGCGAACCCGGGCTGGTCCTTCAACATCGACCGTGCCGGGAACCTGTACTCGACGGGTCGCCACTGCGACACGGACGAGGCCGGGAACATCACCGGATGTTTCCCACAGCTGTACATCTCCAAGGATCGCGCGGACACCTGGCAGGGACCGTTCAACGTCACCTTCCCCGAAGGCATGCTCCTCGCGCACATGTGGGTGACCGCGGGATCCGATGGCCGCGTCGCCCTCGCCACGTACGCCACGAACCAGACGAACTGGGCACAGGAGAATGCGACCGGCGACTGGCACCTGTACATGGCGGGGACCATGAACGCCCTCGATGGCGATGATGCCGAGTGGTTCGCGGCGCGCGTCGTGGACGAACCCGTGCATCAGGCCCGCATGGGTCGCGAGCTCGTGGACTTCCTGTCCATCGTCATCCACCCGCAGACCGGGTTGCCGCACTTCGCGTACACGAGTACCTTCGGCAAGACGAAGGAGGACGGCAGCTACGGGAAGGTCGGGCATGCGCAGATGCTGGAGGGCCCGTCGTTCCTTACGGCTGAGGACCTGGCGCGGCCGATGCCTGTGAAGACGTGATGGGGGAATCGGCTGGGCGGGTCCCGGCCGAATGAACGGCAATTGGGTGGCGGGGCACGCGGTGGCAGGCCGAGATGGAAGGCGGGCGCGGCGCGAGGCAACGCATTGCGGGGGCCGCGGACCGGCTCCATTGCCTCCAGGTTCGCCTCCATTGCCTCCAGGTTCGCATCCCGCCTCCAACTCCGGCCCGTCCGCCCACCCGCCCCCTTGAAGCATCGAACCCATCCTACGGCGTCCATGTCGATGCCTGCCCGGATCAGCCTGGTCACCCTGGGTGTCCGGGACCTCCGATCCATGTCCGAATTCTACGGTCGACTCGGTTGGCGGAAATCAAGCGTGTCGAACGAGTCAGTCTCCTTCTTCGACACGGGCGGCGCCATCCTCGGCCTCTACGGCCGCGCCGCCCTCGCGAAGGACGCGCGCGTGGACGCGGGCCCGCCGCGGACCGGACACGCCTTCCCGTCCGTTGCTTTCGCCATCAACGTTGATGAAAAGGAGCAGGTGGATGCCGCCCTTGCCGAAGCGCGCACGGCGGGCGCGCGCATCACGAAACCCGCCGAGGACGCCTTCTGGGGCGGCCGATCCGGCTACTTCGCGGACCCGGAGGGGAACCTGTGGGAAGTCGCGTGGAACCCCGGGTTCCCGTTGGATGCGCGCGGCGCCATCACGCTGCCCGAGTAGTGACCTCGTCCGCGGCTCCCCCACCACGGGGGATGCGGGTCTCGGGGCCGCGATCGCGCCAGTTGGCGCCCGATCGTTGCCGCGACCGGGCGTGTCGGGTGGCGGAACGAATCGTCCGAGCGGTCACCACCGCAGGGTGGCCAACGCGGGGCCACTGCAGCGGGGCGGCCAACCGAGCTGTGCCAGGTGGAGACCCCCATCGAGGGCTCACCACCGAAGGTCAACACGGAGAGGTCAGCACCGATGGGTCACCGCCGAAGGTCAACACGGAGAGGTCAGCACCGATGGGTCACCACCGAAGGGTCAACACGGAGAGGTCAGCACCGAGGAGTCGCCTC
>JBFILE010000483.1:0-2893 GCA_041599855.1 Thermoplasmatota archaeon | reverse complement strand
GGGCGGGTGGGGGTCGTGATGAGGGCGGGCGCCGTGCGGCGGGCACGTTGTGCGGCTCCTCGTCGTGCTGCGGCGGGCGCACGGCGGGAGGGCTTGCGTCGTGGAGCGGGTGAGCGGGGTTCCCTTGTCGTCGTGGAGCGGGCGGGCGTCGTGCCACGGGCAGGTGAGTTGCCGTCTCCGTCCTCGTGCGGCGGGCAGGCGGGCGTGGTCGAGAGGCCGCCATGCGGGGACCCCGGTTCGTCTTTGTCACGACCGCGCAACGTCATCCCGCGGCCCCACAGGGCGGGTCGTCATGGAGCGGCCCAACGCCGACCTTCGCGCCGTACCGACGCCATTCACCGCTTCACGGCGACCAGGACCGTGTCCTCCGTGCGCGCCTTTGGGGCGCCGTCGTCCGGCGGCGGGTAGAACAGCGGGATCACGAGGACTGTCACGATGAAGATGAGTCCGATGGCGACGGCCGTGGCAATCATGCTCGACCGCATCATGAGGTTCCGCATGGGGGTGAAGAGGGCGAAACTCCCGAGGGTCGTGATGGCGCTCGCGAAGATGGCCCGCCCCACGGTTCCCCAGACCTTGGCCGGATCCTTCTCCTTGTCCATGCCCCACACGAGGTGGACGGCGTAGTCGCTCCCGATGCACATGATGAACACGAGAGGCAGCATGAGGGTGACCGACAGGCCGATTCCCAGCATGGGGAGGATGCCAAGCCACCACACGCTTGTCAAGCCGACAAGGAGGGCGACCGCCGCCGTCGCCTTGAGGCTGCGGGTGAAGAACAGCACGGGGAGGGCCACGAGGATGAAGCTCACGTACCCGATGATGGTCACCCACGGCATCTCGTACTTGATGAAAAGGTAGCTGTACGCCGTGTACCCGCCGAGACTCACCTTCAGGTGATCCGGTTTCATGTCCTGCATGTCGGGCATGTTGATGACGGCGAAGATGTCGTTCCAGACCGTCTCGGCGCTCTCGAAGTCGTCGCTTGCCGCGATGTCCACGAGGATGACCGTGATGTCGAGGTCCCGGTTGATGAAGAGGCTCGGGTAGGTGGCGAACGGCGAGTTGTACATCTCGTTGAGGACCTGCTCCATCTCTTCGCGCGTCTGGGGGTAGGTGCTCCCTTCCTCGCGATTCTCCTGGATGATGGCGGGGATCGCGAGGGGGGTGCCGTCCTTGATCGCCTGCCACTGGGTCACGAGGTTGATGATGCTGGTGACGGAGTCGCCACGGACACCGTTGGCCACCATGAGGCGCTTCTGGAGTTCGCGGATGTAGGCATGCGCCGCGGGGTCGGTGAGGTCGCCCTCGATGGTGACCCAGTTGCTCTCGAACGGGATCGTGGTGCCGAAGAAGGCGCTGGATGCGTTCTCCTGCCAGGTGCGCACCTTGTCGCCCTCAGGGAAGTTGAGGGCGGGGTTCCCGAAGGTCTCGTTCTCGAGGTCCTTCATGCTGTACGCGAAGATCGCTGTGGTTGCAACCAGGATGACGAGCGCGGGAACGCGGTTCTTCCCGACCATGCGCGCCAGGCGGACCATCATGGTGCTGGGGCGGTAGTTGGCGCCGAGGCCTTCGGTGCCGAGGACCTTGAGGACGGCCGGGATGAAGCTGATGGAAAGCAGGAAACTGACGGCGATGGCGACCGCGGAGAGCGCCCCCACCTGGGCCATGAGGAGGCTTGGCGAGATGGCCATGATGCCAAGTCCGAGGGCCGTCGTCACGGTGGCGAGGAACATGGCGAACCCGGCGCGTCCGCCTGCCTTCCGGAACGCCTCCTCGTCCGTGTCCCCGGAGCCCTTGTGTTCGAGGTACTCGCTCACCATGTGGATGCCGTAGTCGATCCCCACTCCGAGGATCAGGGGAATGATGGCGAGGTTGAGGGTGTTCAGGGGAATGCCGAGATACCCCATGAGGCCGTACACCCAGAGTACGCTGACCACGAGTGCGGCCGTGGAGGCGACCAGCGGCTTCCAGGACCGGAAGGAGATGATGAAGGTGAGGACGATGAAGAGGAGGACGAGGGGGCCGAGGAGGGCCATGTCATCCCGCGTCAGGTCGGTCTGGTGGGCATCGACGCTGATCTTGGTGTCCCAGTATCCGAGCTTGTCGAGGTTGAACACGTCCCACTGCGCGTCGGTCGCGGCGTAGGCCTTGTACTGGTCGATGAACTCGTTCACGAAGCGGCCGGTCTCGATGTACGGGAGCTCGTAGTCGCCGGCCGGCTCAAAGATGAAGATGGGGCGCGTTCCGCGCCAGTCGGGACTCGCCTGCGCCTGCACTTCGCGGGATGCGCTCGCGAGGACGGTCTGCCAGTTGATGTTGAAGCGGAAGGATCCTTCCGGGTCCGTCCCGGGCATGACGAATGCGGCGTCATCGGGCTCGGGTGCGACGCCGGGAATCGCCGTGTTCGTGTAGTTCACGAGTTTGACGTGGGTGTTGTAGCCGAGGCAGTAGACGTTCACCGTCGCGGGCGCCTGCCGCTTCATGAAGATGCACATGTCTTCGAGGCCGCGGATGTACACCTCGTCCGTGATGTTCCCGGAGTTGGCTTCGCTCACACGATTGGGCAGGCGGGCGTTCGCCTCCTGCCACTTGTCCTCGTCCACCTCCACGTAGATGGCCGTATAGGAGTGATGCCCGGGGAAGTTGTGGCTCACATTCTGGGCCGCGGCGGTGTTCGGGTTTCCCCTCGGCAGGATGTCCACGAGGTCGTTCGTGAACTCGACCTTCGTGATGCCGCCGATGGCTCCTCCGCTGAGCGCCAGGACCAGGACGATGACGAGCCACGGGTTCGAGGCGCTCGCAAGGGACACGCGTGCGATTCCCCGCTCAAAGATGCTGCTTGCGCTCACGGTCTCGCCCTCGGCGCGTCCGCGAGGCCGGTGCGGTCGAT
>JBFILE010000482.1:0-2899 GCA_041599855.1 Thermoplasmatota archaeon | reverse complement strand
CCCCACCACGTCCGCCGCCGTGGCCGCCACCGTACCCGCCGGGTCGGTGGCCGCCGCCTCCGCCGCCACCACGGCCGCCGCCTGCGCCGCCGCCGCGACCGCCACCGGCGAACCCGCCGGGGCGGCCGGCGCCGCCGCCACCGCGACCCATGGGGCCGGTGCCCCGCTTCGGCTTGGCGCGGCTCGCCCGTGCTGCTGCCGCGCGCCGCTCAAGGTCCTCGAGGAGGCGGGCCGAGATCGACGCCTTCGTGAACGCATCCGCGCGGGCCGCGAGGGCGACCTTCGCGGCGAGGATGCGGGCCAGGGCGCCCCGCTCCCGGCGCTGGGCGCGACCGATGAGCGGGTGCTGGAAGAGGAGACCGTGCTTCGGCGGCCGACCGCCCTCGCGGAGGTGCCGGAACAGGGCCTTTTCGGCGCCGAGGGTCTGGATGGTGCCGGATGGCATGACGGCCAACCGTCGAAGGCCGCGGGCCGCGCGGAGCATGCGGGCAGCGAGGACGGGGCCGAGGAGGTCGGTCACGTTGGGGGCGACCTTCGGCATGGATTGGTCGAGGTACTTCTCGATCTCCGCGCGGGCACCGTACACGCGACTCACGGTGCGGGCCATGGTCTTCATGGCCTCCATCTCGTTCTCCTCAAGGTCGCCGCCCATGGGGAGGACGTCCGGCGGCGCAAGGTCGGGACGCGCAGCGATGATGGCATCCCGCGTCACATGCTCGCCGACGAGGCTCGCGAACTCCTCATGCCGGGGCAGGGTGTCGGCGAGTTCGGGGAAGTGGAGCGCATACCATTCGCGGAGGCGCTCGGCAAGTTCATTCGCGACGCTGATCAGCTCGTCGGTGGCATCGACCGCCTGGAGGACGTGGAGGTCCCGGTTGGAATAGGCGTCCCGCACGCACATGCGGCCGAGGCGCATCGTGGCCTCGTGGAGGAGGGCCCGATCATAGGGCGCGCCGCCCGCATGGGGAACATGGGGCGCGCGCGCACCCTGCTCGGCACCGATGGCGCCGGCGAGTCCGCGGAGGCGGGATTCGGTGACCGTGAATCCGGTTGCACCCTGCGAGGCCGCAAGGGCCGTGGCCTCGCCTGCGAGGGCGCGCTCCTCGTCGAGGATCTCACTCTTCCGGATGGCGAACAACCGGGTGGCGATGGCGTCCGCGTCCTCCGGAAACAGGGATTCCTTCAGGACCTTCACGCCACGTCCGTCGGGCCCCGCCTCCACGAGCAGGGTCCCGTACCAGGTCGTCACGAGATGCATGGCCGCGCCCATCGCGGCACCGGTATAAGATTCCTCGTGGGGTCGAAGGAGCGGCCGAGCAGCTCTCGAGGGGTGGCGGAAGGCGCCGCATGTGGCGGCCGATCGCCGCATCACTCCGCCGTGCCGACCGCATCCTGCACCGTGAGGCCGTCACGCTCGAGGAGTTCCGCGAGTTCCCGGTTGACCCGCATGGCGGTGGACGGGCCTCCGTAGACGAAGCCCGTGTACAACTGGACGAGGCTCGCGCCCGCCTTGATGCGCTCGTAGGCGTCCTCGCCCGTGAAGATGCCACCGACGCCGATGATGGGAAGGTCGCCGCCGGTCTCCTCGAAGATGCGGCGCGTGAACCATGTGGCCCTTTCCTTCAACGGACGCCCGGACAACCCGCCCGCTTCCTGCGCGACGCTGCCCTTGGTGCGGAGGCCCTCCCGGCTGATGGTCGTGTTCGTGGCGACGATGCCGGAGGCGCCGCTCTCCCGGGCCACGTGGACGGCGTCCACGAGGGATTCCTCCGTGAGGTCCGGGGCGACCTTGACGAGGATGGGCTTCGGCTTTGCACCGCGGACGTGCGCGAGTTCCTTCGCCCGCTCCGTGAGGGATCCGAGGAGGGCGAGGAGGTGGGTCCTCTCCTGGAGTTCGCGGAGTCCCGGCGTGTTCGGACTGGACACGTTCACGACGAAATAGTCCCCGAACGGATACAGCTTCTCGAAGGTGTGGACGTAGTCCTTGACCGCGTCCTCCTTCGCGACGCTCCGCAGCTTCCCGATGTTGATGCCCACCGGGGAGGGCGCCGGCCCGGCCTTCGCGAGGCGGGCGGCGACGGCTTCCGCGCCTTCGTTGTTGAAGCCGAGGCGGTTCACGAGCGCCTGATCCTCCGGGAGGCGGAACATGCGCGGACGGGGATTCCCCGCCTGGGGTTCACTTGTCACGGTGCCGATCTCGACGAACCCGAACCCGAGGCGCGGGAGCACGTGGGTGAGCCGCGCGTTCTTGTCGAATCCGGCGGCGACGCCGATGGGGTTGTCGAACGGGATGCCGAAGACCGTGGTCTTCAGACGTGCGTCCTCGAAGGCGTAATGGCGATCGAGGAAGGCCATGACCCGCTCGGATTGTTCCGCCTCTTCGAGGCGCTTGGCCACGAGCTCGTGCACCCGCTCCGGGTCCATGCGGAAAAGCAGGGGGCGTGCGAAGAGCTCGTACAGCATCTTCGCGGCCAACGGACCCCCACTATTTCATCCATTGGGGTGCCCGGAGGCGCCCTTTCCCGGCGACGATCGCCGATCGACGAAGGTGCCGGAGGGAATACGCCCATTCGGCGTGGAACGCCGGAAATCATGCCGTCGAAGGATTCGGAAACAAGCGGGAAGGCGCGCGAGTTCATCTCGAAGGAGATCCGGCACCTCAAGGAGGACAAGGGCTACGAGCAGGATCGCGCCGTTGCGGCCGCGCTCGATCAGGCGCGACGGAAGGGGTACAAGGTGCCCGAGGAGAAGGAGTGATTCCCGGCACCACCGGGAGGGTCGCCGGTGCAGCCACACATGGGGTTCGGATCGAGGGCGCTCGCGGGGGGATTGCCGTCGCGCCCGACGGTTGTCGTGTCGGACCCGGGCGCGTCGCATTGCGTTGCGTCGCGGTGCGTTG
>JBFILE010000481.1:0-2900 GCA_041599855.1 Thermoplasmatota archaeon | reverse complement strand
CGGAGTGCTCGAACTTCGCCATGGTTCCCGGCCTCGGCCCTTCGTGCCGGGTGGCGGGCGGTTGGCGCGTGCTCCTCGACGACGGATCCACGGTGCTCACCCACGGGTTCGACTACGAGGATGCAGAGGAGCCGCTGGTTGCAGGCGCCCCGTCGATCCAGCCGAAGTGCGTGGATGATCCGGGCGCGCAGTACCACAACCTCATCATCTACGCACGGCCCCATGACCGTGCCGACCGGTACGCCACGCGCGTGCCGCAACTGCGGGACCTTGCCGCCGCGGTGAACGGCGTCCTCCTGGAGGAGGCAGGAGAGTTCGGCATGAACGCCCAGTACGTGTTCGCGTGCGACCCCGACGGCGCGCTCACGGTGAAGAATGCTGTCCTCCCGACCGATGCCGCGGCAGACAGTTTCTCGACCATCGTGGGCGACCTCAAGCGCCAAGGGTACACGAGCACCCTCGCGAAGTACTGGATCATGTACGATGACGGTGTGTCGTGCGGCTGTTCCGGAACGGGCACCGTGGCGAACGATGACCGTCTCATCGAGGCCAACCGGAACAACGTGGGTCCGAGCTGGGCGGTCACGTACGGTCTCCTCCAGAACACGTTCATGCACGAGAGCGGCCACAACCTCGGCGCCGTGCAGGTCACCTCCCCCCACTCGTCCGGCGGCTGGCACTGCAACGACGGTTCGGACGTCATGTGCTACAGCGATGGGGGCGCAAAAAGCGACTACCGTACCGTGTGCTACGACCGGCGCCATTTCGATTGCAACCATGACGACTACTACAATCCGTACCCGGAGCCTGGATCGTACCTCGCGACCCACTGGAATCTCGCGTCCCCGCTCAACCGCTTCATCCGGGCCGGGGACAGCCGTGCGCCGGAGATGGACCTGTTCTTCTGTTCACCACCGCCGCGTCTCACGGGCCGCCCGGTCGTCTGCACAATGACAAGCCGTGACGACTCCCTGCAGGTGGGGTATGACGTCGATTGGGGGGATGGATCGCCGGTCGAGCGGTTGCCGCTCCAGGGATTCGTGACACCCGCGACCGCCGCAAGCCGGGCCCACGCGTTCACCGCCGGCACGTATGTGATCACCGCGACCCCGTTCGATTCCGCCGGCCACGTGGGTGCTCCGGCTGCGACAACGGTCCATGTCGCCTGCGACTTCGATGCCCGGGCGGAAGGTGTGAGGACCCGCCTCACCGGCCCATTCGCGGACAGCGGCTTCGCGCTGGCGCCATCCCATGCCCACGGTGCAGGTCGGTCATCCATGGTCGCCGAGGTCCTCATCCACGAGACCGGGACCGTCGGGACCCGCGGCATCACCACGTCTGCCGGGGGGAGCGCAACGCCCCCGGCCTCGACGGCTTCCGCAACCGTGGCCAAGGTAACCATCCTCGGTGGACTCATCACCGTCACCGACGTGTCCACGGAAGCCACGACCGATGCCTCAGGGTCCAGTGCGGACAGTCGCTTCGGCACCCTCACGGTGGCCGGCATCCCCGTCGTGACATCCTCCGGCGCCCAGCGGATCACCCTCGGCTCGTTCGGGTACGCCATCCTCAACGATCGCGAAGTGACCTCGGGTGCGGCATCATCGACGGCGGACGCGACCGCGATCCGGATCGTCCTCGACAATGCGCTTCTCACGGGCGAGATCGTCATCGGAAAGTCCACGGCCACCACCTCGTGCGGGCCGCGTGCCGACGCGTACCTGGATCCCGGCGACGACGACGCGGCCAGCGGTGGCGACGCCTCCGACGATCCCGTCCACGCGGTGCCGCTTGCGTCACCTGCGCATGTCAAGGGCCGCCTCCTCGAAGCCGACATGGTGGACCACTATGCCGTCTACGCGGAACCCGGATTCAAGGTGACCGCGACGCTCGCGCCGGCCTCACGGTTCTCCCCCACCCTCACGGCGGGAAGCCCTGTGGCGCGCCTGAGTGCCGGCACCCCGAACTTCGACCTTCGCCTGCTTGAGCCGGGCACGTTCATCGAGCGTGAATCGAGCGCCCTCCTCGCTTCCGCGCCGGAGCGTGTGGAACTGAATGTGGACAAGGCCGGGATGTGGGTGTTGGAGGTTTCACGCGCCGGACCCACGCCGGGCAACTACTCGCTCACCACGGTGGTTACCCCCATCACATTCGCACCGGAGGACGAGGCCGCGGATGGGGGCGATGCGCCGGAGTTCTGCGGCGACACCGCGGCGGCATACAAAGAGACCATGGTGGGCCGCCTTGACGAGGATGACGCAGCCGACGTCTACCGCATCCCGGCCCTCCGCGGGGAGACTGTGGTCGTCACCATGGTCATGGACAGCGCGGATGGCGCCGATTTCGACCTCATCCTGTACGACCTCGACTGCAACGTCCTCGACACGAGCAGCCAAGGCAAGGATACGCTTTGGGCCGGCCTCGTGCCGAAGGGCGTCCCGGAAACCGTCGCACGAAGCCCCCTCGACGACCATGGCCTGTGGCTGAAGATTGTCCGCGAGAACGGCATCGGGAGCTATGTGGCGCGCGCGGAAGTCCATCGGCTCGACTGAGGGTCGGACGGGAAGCACCGCCAAAGACGCGGCGCGTGTGCATTGGCTGGCGGAGGGGTCGTCGCCTCGGAAGGGGCCTCGAGCCGTGGCGCGGAGGCGCGCGAATTGGGCGGTCTTGGGAGGGAGTGGGCTGGCGGAAGCCCCCCTCACACCCACCCCTCGTGACCCGCCGACCGTCGACCCAGACGACACCTCCCGGGCACTCCGGCCGCTCGCCAACCCCCCACGTCCGCCGTCCGCCCCAAGCCCCGCCCCAAGGGGCTCACCTTAAGCCGCGAGCCCGCCTTCGCGCGCCCCATGTCGGGACGGGTCGCCCTCGTGGGTGCCGGAATCACGGCGTTCGGGAAT
>JBFILE010000480.1:0-2909 GCA_041599855.1 Thermoplasmatota archaeon | reverse complement strand
GTTGCCGTCGGGGACGGGGACGCATTCACCCTTGGCGATGTCCGCATCGAAGCCCTTCACACGCCGGGCCATGAGCCCACGAGCGTCTGCTTCGTCGTGGACGACAAGTACGTGCTGACCGGGGACACCCTGTTTGTCGGTGAATGTGGTCGGGCAGACCTCCCCGGGAGTGATCCCGGGGACCTCCGCGACAGCCTCCTTGAGACGTTGGCCGCGCTCCCGCGGCATCTCATCGTCTGCTCCGGGCACGACTACGGGGTCAGCCCCACGAGCACGTTGGAGCGGGAATTCCGGGAGAACTACGTGCTGGAACCGCGGACGCGCGAGGAGTTCACGCGCTTCGTGCTGGCGCCGTGAGGCGCTGCGCGGGACAGTGGCTGGGCGCAAGTGCCGGTGGGATCCCGCCCCGAATTGATCGGGACGGCTTCGCGAGTGGACCGGCCCAGCCCTTTTACGGAGGCTCAGCGGTCCCGCCGCAATGACCCAAGCCGCCCAGGACCGGTACGCGCCCAACAGCATCTGCTTCGGATGCGGCCCCGCCAACAAGCAGGGACTCCGCATCAAGAGCCACTGGGACGGCGACGACTTCGTCCTCCGGTTCACGCCCGATCCCCACCACGAGGCATTTCCGGGGATGATCAACGGCGGCATCATCGGCACCCTCCTCGACTGCCACAGCAACTGGTGTGCTGCCACGACCCTCGTGAAGGAACGGGGCCTCGACGAGGCGCCCTGCACCGTGACCGCCGAATACCATGTGCGGCTCAAGCGGCCGACGCCATCGGGCGTGGAACTGGTCGTGAAGGCGCGGGCCGTCGAGGTGGAAGGCGACAAGGTGACCGTGGAGGCGGAGATGGTCGCCGGCGGCAAGGTCACGGCCACCTGCCGCGGGGTGTTCGTCGCGGTGCGAGAAGGGCACCCGGCGTATCATCGGTGGGGGTAGGCGGGGGACGGGGGTTCGGCGTGAGGCGTGCGGACGTTGCGTGATCTCCGGAAAGGTCGCGTCGACAGGTGGGGCCCCACCCGTTCTGCGGGCGCTGAACGGGTGGGGTCCCACCCGTTGGGGGGCGATCTCCCGACTTCACAGGACCCCCGGAACCTCACACCAGGCCCGCTCCCCGCCAAGCCTCGCAACCCGCATCACCCAAACCCTCTTGCCCCAGTCCCCGTGTGCCCGCCGTGTGCGTTCCCTTCACGCGGCCGCTGCCTTGGCAATCCTCCTCCCCGCCTTGTCCGGCTGTTTCAGCCTCACGGACGGGGAACCCTGGCCGGCACCGGCGTTCACGGTGACGGACACGGACGGCATCATCCACAACCTCACGGATTACCGGGGCCGCGTCCTCGTGGTGGACATCATGGCCACATGGTGCAAGCCGTGCCAAGCCGAAATGCCGCATCTTGCCACCATCCGCGATGCGTACCCGGAGGATCAGGTGGCGCTCCTGAGCATCGACGGGGACCCGTCGGAAACCAGGGATCAACTCGCGGGATTCAAGCGCCGGTTCAACGCGCCATGGGCGTTCGCGCTGGACACGGACAACGTGCGCGGCAAACTCGAACTCACCATCCTTCCGAAGCTCGTGATCATCGACCCCGAGGGGAACGTGGTCTTCGAGAACCAGGGGGAAACGTATCCCGTGGCGATGGCGCGCGTGATCAACCGCTACGTGGAGGGGGCGTGACGTGCTGGGCATTGCGATCCTCGCCGCCCTCGTCACCGGCGTCCTCGCGGGTGTGAATCCGTATCTGGCCCCGCGCCTCGCGGCGCTCCTTGATGCCGGCCACGCGCCGGTGCGCATCGTGGCTGCCGTGGGCGCGGTCGCGGCCGTGTCGTTCGCCGTCATCGCGGCGGCCGCGTACGAGTTCGCGTCGTTCGTGAGCGGGCGCCTCACGGCCATGATCTTCATCCTCGGCGTCGTGACGCTTCTGGGAGCATTCCTCGCCGTCCGCCCCATGCGCGAGCCCCGGGGTCGTGACACGCCGGCCACGGCGGGTTGGCGCGCGTGGTCCGGGTACGCCGGGGACATGCTGTATTTCGCGGCTCCGGTCTGGCTCGTGTCCCTCGCGGGCGCCATGCGGCAGGTGTCGCCCGCGTCGTTCGCCGTGCCGTTCGTCACCGGGTGGCTGGGCCTCGTGGTCGCGACGCTGGCGTGGGTGCAGCGCGCCCCGGAGGCGATTCCACGGGAACCCCCATCGCCGGCGCGGGCCCGGACGCGGCACGAGTCGGCCCTTGGATTCATGTACGGCGTGGCCGCCGTCATCGTCCTCGTCCAGGGCGCAGCGTGGCTGTGATCAGTCACGCGTGAACGTTCCCATGAGTTCGCCGCGACCGATGGCGGCACCTTCCACGGCGGCCCGCACCTCGTCCACGCGTGCGCCCTGTGGAAGATTCAGGGGCGCGGCGAGGGCGTACGCCTTGAAGAAGTAGCGATGGGTGCCGCTCGGTGGGCACGGGCCGCCGTATCCGACGTCCCCGAAACTCGTTTCCCCTTCCTTGCCGCCGAGGCCCGCGATGTCCGCGTTGCGGGGAAGAACGGCGGCCGTCGCCGGCACGTTCCAGAGCGTCCAGTGGGTGAATGTGCCGCGCGGCGCGTCCGGGTCATCCATGATGAGGGCCCAATGGGTCGCGTTCGGAGGGGCGTTCGCCAAGCGGATCTCCGGACTCGCGTCCTCGCCTTCGCACGAGTATTCCGCCGGGATCGCGGACCCGTTGTCGAAGGCCGGGCTGTCGAGGGTCAGGATGGTTTCCCCGCGGGTGTTTTCCTGGGTCATGTCATCAGTCTCCGGGGCGGGAGTGTTGGTGTCGGCGTCGTCGAGGCAGCCGGTGAGGATGGCAACGGCAACGAGGAAGCCGGTTGCAGGCGCGAGCCTTCGGGACGGTGCCGGGCGGACGGTTCCCATCGCGCGTT
>JBFILE010000479.1:0-2910 GCA_041599855.1 Thermoplasmatota archaeon | reverse complement strand
GCGGTCACGAGTTTCACGGGCACGTTCACAAGGCCGAAGCTCAACGAACCGCTCCAGATGGATCGAGGCATGATCGTCACCGCCCCGCGCCCTGCGTCCCGCCGGAAGCCGTGGCGGATGCGCGTTGGCCGTGGTCGCGGCCGTCCGGGTCCTCCCGGCACACGAGTGCGGCATCCTTGTCCTCCCGCAATCCCTTGAAGGACGGGTGGCGGAGGGTTCCATGATGCGTCCACTCGGTGAACGCGACCTCCGCCACCAACTCGGGGATGAGATGGTGGACTCCGACCCCCTTCGGCACCCGCGGGTCCTCATGGAACGGGGACATGGACTGCGCGAGGGATCGGAACTGATCGGCAAGTTCGGCAAGCATGGCGTCGGAGAATCCTGTACCCACGCGGCCCGCATACTGAAGCTTCTGACCGCTTCCTCGTCCGCCGCTTCCATCCTCGGGTCGGTGCACGCCCACCAGGATGGCGCCGATGCCGCCGCGGCGGCTTCCTTCGCCCTCCGTCCAGCCGCCGATCACGAATTCCTGCGATCGGATGAGCTTGATCTTGCGCCACGCACCCGTCCGACGCCCGGGTTCATACGGGCTCCCGATGCGCTTGGCCATGACGCCCTCCAATCCGAGGTCGCGACCGGCTTCCATCATCGCGGCGCCCTCGTGGAACATGGCCTGCGGCGTGTCCCAATGCGAGCCCCGGAACGCGAGGGATTCGAGGAGCCTGCGGCGCTCCTCGTACGGTGCCGAAAGGAGCACCCGGCCGTCCAGGTGGACGAGGTCGAAGGCAAGGAAGGTTGCGGGCGTGGTCCGCGCCCGTTCGACTGCGTTCACCCGCGTCGCAACGCCCATGCGGCGCTGGAGGCGGCTGAAGCTTGGCATTCCATCGTCGCCCAGTGCCACGATCTCGCCATCGAGAATGAAGCGTCGGTCCGGGTACGCCTCCGCGATGGCGTCCAGTTCAGGATACGCGTGCGTGACATCGTTCAGGTTGCGCGTCTCGATGCGCACATGGCCGTCCGCCACATGGGCCATTGCGCGGATGCCGTCCCATTTGAACTCGAAAGCGTAGTCGCGCTCGTTGGCAGGGAGGTCGGTGGAGAGACGGGCGAGCATGGGGACGAGATGCCTCGGCATCGGCGCATGCGTGTCATCCGCCGGGGTCGAAGCACCGTCCCGTTCCATGCCCACTCACGCTGTTTCTGCCCGGCGTCGCTCAGTTGCAGGCGAGGCGTCATGATCCGTTCATCGGCATGTCCACTGGTCGCTCGCGGCGTCGGGCCACATGCCTCTGCGCGCGGCTTGACGAATAAGGTTATGGCCCCCCTGCCGGGGGATTGCAAAAAAGCGAACTGCGGCGGGTGGTGAGCGTGGGGGTGGCCCGATGCCCTGTCGCCCCATCCTACCCTTGTGCGTCGAGCGCCCGTCGGATCTCGCGGACCTTTTCGAGGTTCTCGGGCTTCTTCTCGAAGAACGCACGCACCTTGTCGAGGCTGCGGTTCACGTGCGCCGCCGTCGCCTTCTTGAGGTCGAGGGGGTGGAGGCCGTCCTTGTACGCCTCCGCGAGCGCCTCGTACGAATCGAACGTGAGGGGCCCACCGAACTTCTCGGGACGGTCGATGGTGAACGTGCCGAACTCGGGGAATACCACGTGCTGCACGAGGGCGAGGACCGGGTTGCCTTCGACTTCGCCCTGGGGGCAGAACGCGTCCTTCACCTTCTTCTCGACCTCCTCCACGGTGTCGTGGAGGAAGATGCCGCTGCCGGGTTTGGACTTCGACATCTTGACTTCCGCAGGGTCCATGCGGCCGCTCCCTTCCTTGAGTCCGGGGAGAAGCGGGGTGTGGATGGCGACAGGTTTCCACCAGCCGAGCTTCTCCGCCGCGTCCCGGGCGAGCATGTGGGCGTGGCGCTGGTCGAGGCCGCCGAACGCCAGATCCCACTTGTTGTAGAAGATGTCCGCGACCTGCATCACCGGGTACAGGGTCTTGATGTAGTCGAGCTCGGCTTCCTCCTCCTTCCGGCCCATGATGGCCATGGCGCGCTTCACGCGGGACAGCGAAGATGCCTTCCCGAGGCGGATGACGCTCTCCCAGTACTTCGGGTCCGAGATGTACTGGCTCGCGTACACGAACTCGACGCCCGGCTTCACACCGAGTGCCATGAACATGTCCTCCATGTACTTGCCACACGTCTGGATGTTCTCCAGCGAACCGCCGAGCTTGTCGTTGATGTAGGCGTGCCAGTCCGCGAGCAGGATCGAGACATGGAACCCCGCGTCCTGGAGGTCCACGATCTTGTTCGCGATGATCTGGTAGCCGATGTGGGCGGCGCCCGACGGCTCGAAGCCGATGTAGGCGCGGCGCTCCGGCTTCTCGAGGAGGGCCTTCAGCTCATCGGGCGTGATGACCTCCTGCACGTTTCGGGTCACAAGAGTGAACGGATCCTCGGCCATGGGAACGGCCGGCCATCGCGGCCGGCCGTCTAATGCCTTTTGGGGCCTTTTCGGGGCGGATTTCGGGCCGGCAGTCGGGATCCGTGCCCCGATCCGCGGGGGTGGCCCAGGCCAGGAAGGCCTCGACCCGGGGGCCATGGGGAAGCTGCCATGCCGAGTCCCGCGCGCCCTGCAACCGGCGTCCGCGCCCCGCGCGCTGCGGGGTCCGCGCGCATCGGCCAGCCGGGGTTCGCGCCGACCCTGCAACCGGCGTCCGCGCCCCGCGCGCTGCGGGGTCCGCGCGCATCGGCCAGCCGGGGTTCGCGCCCACCCTGCAACCGGTGTCCGCGCCCCGCGCGCTGCGGGGTCCGCGCGCATCGGCCAGCCGGGGTCCGCGCCCACCCTGCAGCCGGGGTCCGCGCGCATCGGGCAGCCGGGGTCGGCTCCCGGCCGCATCCAGCCTCGAGCCGGCGTC
>JBFILE010000478.1:0-2911 GCA_041599855.1 Thermoplasmatota archaeon | reverse complement strand
GCGTCAGGTGGGCGGGGTCGCGCGCCACCCGCGTGTGGGCGGGCGCGCGCGCGGAGGGCTCGGCGATGGTGCCGTGCAGGCGTCCCGCGAATTGACCATCCAGCGAGCCGGCCAACGTGCCCTCCACGGTACCGTTCATGTGCGCGTCCAGCGTGCCATTCAGCTGGCCAAGCAGTGACCCGTTGACCTTGCCGGCCAGGACGGAGACGCCCTCGATATCGCCGGCGGCGTCGACACGCCCCGTCAAGCGGCCGGCCATGGATCCCACAAAGGAGCCGTTGATGTCGCCGTCAACGACCCGGTCGAGGGTCCCGTTGAACGCGGCCCCGTCGATGGTGCCGTTGAACGTCCCGTTGAAGGTCGCGTTCACCCTTGCCGCGACGCTCCCTGCGACGTGCCCCTTCCACCCCGAGTCCTGCTCGACGTCGAGGGCTGCCTCGATCGTTCCGATGTGCTCGCCGTCGAACATGCCGTTCAGGTGGCCCGTGAACGTCCCATCCATCCTGCCGCTGGCATCGCCCGTCCACGATCCATTCCACCGGCCATCGAATGCGCCCTGGAACGGGCCGGTCACGTCATCGTCCACCGTCCCGTTCCGAATCATCAAGGATGACGACCGCACGCTGGAGGTGTTGAACCAGAACGTGTCCACGTGGGTCCCTGTGTTCTCGACGAGGACGCGCACGTTCGCCCGTGCTCCCGGATCCGCCGACGCCACGAACCCGTCTGTGAAGGGGCGCGTTGAATGCGTGGCGTTTGTGCCGTCTGTCTCGGGGGCTTCCGCCTCGGAGATTGTCGCCTCAAGCACGGTGATTCCTGCGCGCGCCCGGAGGTCGACGAGGAACTCGTAGGGGGTCGAGGCGTTGGCGCGGGCGTGGGGGGCTTCATCCGTATCCCGCTGGCAGCCCGCCCCGAGCTGTTCATTGCTGCACTCAAAGCGGGACGTCTCGATCCGGAGGTTGGTGAGCAGGTCTCCCCCCGTCACGTTCACGGCTGACTTGGTGAAGTGGAACGAGGTCTGGGTGCCATTCCGGGTGACGGTGGTGTTGAGGGGGCCTTCCTGAAGCTGGTCTCCCCGCGCCCGGGCCGTGAACATCGTCCCGTTCGCCCCGCTCCCGGGAAGGCTGCGCGCGCCCTGCTCGATGGTGAACTCCACCTCAAAAGAGGTGGAATCGTCCGGGGCATGGCTGGCCCGTACCACGATGGCGAATGTCGGGTCGGTCAGGTTCCCTTCATGCACCCACGACGCGAGGATGTCGACCATGGCCGGCGCGGCATGGTTGGGGCGATAGACATTGTCAAGGCATGATGGAGGTACACAGTCGATCTGCGTTTCCGAGTCCCGGGCCGGATCTGTCAGCTCCGGGTTGTCAGCCGATCCCGCCGTGGCCGCGTGGGCGATGAGGAGAAGGGCGAGCGTGGCAACAGGGATCCAGTTTCGATACATGGGAATCACGTTTGCGCTCGGGCGTGCCAAGCGCTATTTTCTGGGCGACACGCTACTGGGCCAAAAGGGCTCGTTTTGGCGCATCCGGCCCATGTTCCGGCTACGCCGGTCGCCGAAGCGCCAGGAGCGGAGCATGTGCGGGCCGCGGGCACGCCTGATGTCTTCCACGGCACGATCTGCCCAGCGTCGCCCTTGCATCCCATCCACGCGCAGGGCCGCGCGAAGTCTCGCACAAGCCAGGCCCCGACGTGGGGGACGAAGCCGACCGGTTCTTGGTCCCGACGGCGCGAAGCCGACCTTCACGAGGGCGCGGGCTCCGTCCTCGATCGTACGATCTATCGCGGTCCCTGGACCTGGCGCCAAACCTCGTTGATGCCGCCTTGGAGTTGCGCGTACGCAATGAACGGTCCGACGATGATCAACTGGCCCAGGGTGTACCACAGGATGTAGCTCGTGAAGCTCATCGTCGGGGGAAGGCCCACGCCGGCGCGCATCATGTTCAGCATGTCGTGGAACTTGGACATGTAGATGATTGCGAAGATCCAGCCGATCAGCGGCACGAAATACAGGAGATACAGGGCGACGGGGAATTCCGTCCCGCGGCCGGCCTGATGGTAGATTTCGTTCACGGCCTTATAGTGCCAGTACCAGGCATAGATGCCGAACGTGACGATGACGAGGAACAATCCGCGGACGAACCCGCGGTACTTGCCTTGCACGTGGAACGAGGGGCCGCCACCGGGCATTCCTGCTGTCGGATTTGCGGGGGCTCCCCACCGGGGTTCCGCGAGGGCGCGTGCCGAAGGATCGGGCAACGGTTGGGCCGCCATGGCCGCCCCACGACCCAAGGGGTCGAAAATGTTTCGATGCCCATGAAAATTCACGGGCTTTCGCGGGTGAGGGGGAATCTGGCCGCGGCCCCGTTCCCGGCCGCGGGGAGATCGTGGGCTGGACGTGGTCCCTTTCACCCGGGAACTGCCACCGGTTCCTCGAAGTACGTCTTCGCGTCCGACCTCACGAGCATCACGATGGCCGTCACGTCAAGGGCGAGGAAGATGAGTGGGACAATGAGCACCACGCCGGAACTCAGGTTTCCGAGGGCGCTGAAGGCGAAGAGGACGACGCTCGTCCAACGCGCCCAGTTCTGACCCTTCAGGGTCATGATGGCGACGGCCAGACCGAATGCCGCGATGAGGAGGACCATGACGCCCATGAATGCCAAAGTGCCGCCGACGAGGGCACTGGCCAAGGCGCCGTCCTCCCCACCGCTTTGGCTTGCCGCTTCGCTGATCAGGGTGGCGAAGAGCCCGCCGAAGGCGACCATCGCGATTCCTGCGAGCGCCCACAGGCTCGCGTAGATGATGCCGAGGACGCCCGCGAAAGTCACGCCGGCGGGGCGCGCCGGGGGTCCGCCGTACATGGGCGCCGGGTGGGAGCCCGAGACGGGGGCGGGTCCGTGGGCGG